>WRCZ01000214.1 GCA_009783685.1 Actinomycetes bacterium | reverse complement strand
GGGCCACGGCGCCGATGGTCGACAGGGCGGGCCCGGGCACGACCAGGTCCTCCGTGGCCTCTTCCGCGGCCTCCACGGCCCGCTCCTCGGCCTCGGCACGCTCTTCGGTCTCTGCCGGCTCGCCTGCCTCAGGCCCGCCGGCCCGGCCGCCGGTCTCGACGACGGCCTCCTCGACGACGGTCTCCTCGGGCGCCTCCTCCGGCTCCCCGTGCCCGCCCGTCCAGCCGGGCTCGAGCCGCAGGTCGTCGGCCTCGGTCGGCAGCAGGTCGCCGGGGCCCAGGTCGCCCGGACGCAGCCGCTCGCTCCAGGGCACCCACTCGGGCGCGAGCACGGCGTCGGGGCCGGGCAGCAGCACCGTTTCGTCGATCGTGACGACCTTGGCGCGCGAGGCCCGCGCGAGGGTGGTGGCCCACCGCCAGCCGCGGTAGGCGGGTTCCTTGCAGGCGAAGAGATGGGTGACGACCCGGTCGCCCTCCGCGACGACGCCGAGGTGCTCGCCGACGGAGTGCGGGCCCGCCGCATCCTCGGTGACCGCGAGCGCGACGTCCACCGCCTCGGCGCACAGGCGGTCGGGGGTCCGGCTTCGCATCGCAGGGCTCACAGAAATCGTTTCTCTTTCTACGCCGTCTCACGTGTGCGCTCCAGGGCGGGCTGACCGGATGCGAGGGAGCGCCGGCGGAGCGGACCTGCGGACCGCGTCAACGCCTTGGTTCCCCGAACCTTCCGGTCCGCCCGAGCGTCCTCGGGCACACCTGTTGCCACCATTCTGCGCGATCGCACGCTACCCGTGTGCAGGACCACCGCAAAGGAGGGGGTGCGCAGAGTTCCATTTGGGGCAGGATTGCGAACGTGGCACGAACCGTGACATCGGGTCCTGGACCCGTGCGCAGGGCCGGGCGCTCCCTCGCCAGTGGGGTGGGGCGCTCCGGCGGTGCCGTGGTGCGCCGGGTGCGGCGCTCGACACACTCCGGTGGCGCGGGCGAGTCGGGCCTGGCGAAGCTGATCGAGCTGCACGCGGTGAACTCCGCGGGCGACATGATGGTCACGGTCGCGCTGGCGAGCACGGTGTTCTTCTCCGTGCCGACGGGCGAGGCGCGCGGCCGGGTGGCGCTGTACCTGCTGATCACGATGGCGCCGTTCGCGATCCTCGCGCCGGTGGTCGGCCCGATGCTGGACCGGCTGGGCCACGGCCGCCGTGCGGCGATGGCCGCGTCGATGATGGCCCGCGCGGTGCTGGCCTGGACGATGGCCGGGGTCGTGACGACGGCGGGCCTGGGCCTGTATCCGGCGGCCCTGGGCGTGCTGGTGGCGTCCAAGGCGTACGGCGTGTTGCGCAGCGCGGTGGTGCCGCGGCTCCTACCGGGGCGTACGACGCTGGTGAAGGCGAACTCCCGGGTGACCCTGGCGGGTCTGCTGACGACGGCGGTAGCCGCGCCGGTGGGCGCCGGGCTGCACGCGATCGGGCCGCCCTGGCCGCTGTACGCCGCGTTCGTGATCTACGTGGGCGGCGCGCTGCTGTCGATGTCGCTGGATCCCAAGGTGGACTCGGCGCGCGGCGAGAACCGGGCGCGGCTGTCGGCCGACGAGGAGGCGCCCACGGTGCCGGCGGGCGTCCCGGGCCGCAAGCCCGGACTGCTGGGCGTCGGCTCCTCGGTGCTGCACGCCCTGCAGGGCAACGCGGGGCTGCGCGCGCTGTCGGGTTTCCTGACGATGTTCCTGGCGTTCATGCTGCGCGAGCATCCGCTGGGCGGGCTGACCCCGGCGATGTCGCTGGGCGTGGCGGTGGTCGCGGCCGGCGTGGGCAACGCGTTCGGCACCGCCTTGGGCGCCTGGCTCAAGGCGCGCGGGCCCGAGATGATCATCGCCACCGTGCTGGTGATCGCGCTGGGCACGGCGACGGTCGCGGCGGGCTGGTTCGGGTTGTTCACGGTGGCCGCGGTCACCGCGGTGGCCGGCAGCTCGCAGGCCCTGGCCAAGCTGTCGCTGGACGCGCTGATCCAGCGGGACGTGCCGGAGGAGGTCCGCACTTCTGCCTTCGCCCGGTCGGAGACGACCCTCCAGCTGTCGTGGGTGATCGGCGGCGGCCTCGGGATAGTGCTGCCGCTGAACGGGTCGCTGGGCATGGCGGTGGCGGCCGGCCTGGTGCTGATCGCGTTCTCGTTCTCCGTGCGCGGTCTGCTGGGCGCGCACCGGCGGGGAAGCACGGCCCGCGCCCGCGTCGCCTGAGGCCGCCGGGCCCGCTCCCGGGCTCCGGCGCCGCCCGCGGAGCCACGCGCGTCCTGCGAGGCCGGGAGGCCTCCCGGGGGAGCCACGCCGCCGGGGGACACGGCGCACCCCCGCGCAGACCTGGAGCAACCGCCCGGTAGCCTCACCCCCATGAGCATTCGCCGCGCTGCCACCACCGTTGGTGCCATCTCCCTCGGGCTGGTCGCCCTCACCGCCTGCGACAAGCCGACCCCGCTGGCGACGGTGACCGTGGGCACCAGGTCGGTGACCGCCGAAGCCGTCGACAAGTGCTACGCCAACGGCAAGAAGCTGCCGACGACGATCTTCCAGGCGTGCCTCGCGGCGCCGCCCAAGCACCACATCACGGTCGGCCTGGGCGACACCGTGCGGGTGGGCGTGGAGCCGAAGCTGGCGAAGAAGGGCTGGCTGCTGGCCTCCGGCACCCAGCTGCTCACCCCCGAGCCGCTGAAGAACAAGACCTACTGGACGCTGGACTCGACCACGCTGTTCACCCAGCAGGACCCGTCGACCGGCCAGACCACGCAGGTCGACTCGGTGACGCTGAACATCGTGCAGTCCTCCGACACCACCGGCGCCGAGACCTACGGCGTGTGGAAGATCAAGCTGATCAAGGCCAAGTGACGGGCTCCGGTCGCCTCCTGGTGGTGACCGCGGTGGCCGCGGAGCGCGACGCGGTCGCCGCCGGTCTCGCCGCCGCCGGCTCCGGCCTCCCCGGCGCGGACCTCACCGACGCCGCCCATCCCGGCTCAGGACCGGCTGCCGACGTGGTCGCTGCCGGGGTCGGTCCCGCGGCGGCCGCGGCGGCGACGGCGACGGCACTGGCCCGCGCCGAGGCGGCGGGCGCCCCCTACGGCCTGGTGGTCTCGGCCGGCATCGGCGGCGGGTTCGCGCCCGCGGCGCCGGTGGGCGGCCTGGCGGTGGCCGAGGCGATCGTGGCCGCGGACCTGGGCGCCGAGACCGAGGCCGGGTTCACGCCGGTGGCCGAACTGGGCTTCGGCACCTCGCAGCACCTTCCGCCCGCGCGCCTGTCGCGCGCCGTGGCGGCCGCCCTGGGGGCGGCGTACGGGCCGGTGCTCACCGTCTCGACCGTCACCGGCACCGCCGGGCGGGCCGCGGACCTGGCGCGGCGTCACCCCACGGCCGTGGCGGAGGCGATGGAGGGCTTCGGCGTCGCGGAGGCGGCGGCCGCGGCGGGCGTGCCGGTGCTGGAGATCCGGGCCGTGTCGAACGCCGTGGGCCCCCGGGACCGGGCGGCGTGGCGGATCGGCGAGGCGCTCGCGGCACTGACGGCCGCCTTCGGGAAGCTCCCGGCGGCATTGGAGGTTGACCCGGAACATGACTGACGACACGTCCGGCGGCTCCGCACTGCGGATCGCCTACTCCCCCTGCCCCAACGACACGTTCGTCTTCCACGCCTGGGCGCACGGCCTGGTGCCGGACGCGCCGCCGGTGGACGTGACGTTCGCCGACATCGACATCACCAACGGCATGGCCGAGCGCGGCGAGGGCGACGTGCTGAAGGTGTCGTACGCGGTGCTGCCGTGGGTGCTGGACGAGTACGCGCTGCTGCCCTGCGGGGGCGCGCTGGGCCGGGGCTGCGGGCCGCTGGTGCTCACCCGCGAGCCGGGGGCCGACCTGTCGGGCCGGACGGTGGCGGTGCCCAGCGAGCGCTCCACGGCGTACCTGCTGTTCCGCCTGTGGGCGGCGGCCGAGGTGCCGGGCGGCGTCGGCGAGATCGTGGTGATGCCGTTCCACGAGATCATGCCGGCGGTGCGCGACGGCCGGGTCGACGCCGGACTGGTCATCCACGAGGCCCGCTTCACGTTCCAGAACTACGGCCTGCACAAGCTCGCGGACATGGGCGAGCACTGGGAGTCCACCACCGGGCTGCCGATCCCGCTGGGCGCGATCATCGCCAGGCGGTCGCTGGGCAAGGAGCGCCTGCAGGAACTGGCCGCCGCCGCGCGCGCCTCGGTCCGCAGGGCCTGGGACGACCCGCAGGTGTCCCGCGGGTACGTGCTGGAGCACTCCCAGGAGATGGACCCGGCGGTCGCCGACCAGCACATCGGGCTGTACGTCAACGAGTTCACGGAGGATCTCGGCGAAGAGGGGTACGCGGCGGTGCGCGGCCTGCTGACGCGCGCCGCGGCCGAGGGTCTCGTCCCGCCGCTGGGCCCCGACGCGCTGGCGTTCTGAAGCGGCGTTCGCGTTCCGGCGCTCGGGTGCAGGCGTTCGCCTTCCGGCGCTCGGGTGCCGGCGTACCGGTTCCGGCGTTCGGGTTCCGGCGCTCGCGTTCCGGCCTTCGGCGTTCCCGTCGGGCCTTGCGCGTTCGGCGTCGCGCCTTCGCCTAGGGCGTTCCCCGGAAAAAACGTTGCGGCGCTTTACCCGGAACTATGAATTCCGGAAAAGCGCCGCAATAGCCGAGCGGTGCCGGCTATACGTCGAGCTGGTCCGCGACCACCCGCAGCACCGAAGCGATCTTGTGGCCATGGGCCTTGTCCGGATAGCGGCCGCGCTGCAGCGAACGCGCCACGTCCTCCAGGAGGGTGGTGAGGTCCTGGACGATCGGCAGCAGTTCGTCCGGCTTCCGGCGCTGGGCGGCGGCGACCGAGGGTGCGGGGTCGAGCAGCGTCACCGAAAGCGCCTGGTCACCGCGCTGTCCCGCGACGACGCCGAATTCCACGCGCTGGCCGGGCTTGAGGGCCGCCACGCCGTCGGGCAGCACCGAGGAGTGCACGAAGACGTCACCGCCGTCATCGCGGGAGAGAAAGCCGAAGCCCTTCTCGCTGTTGAACCACTTGACCTTGCCGGTAGGCACGTCCGACCTCGTCCTCATTGCTCGAAACTGCTTTGAATAAGACTGCAGCGGGTCCACCGGAGACCCGCTGACACCAGGCTAATGGCCTGCCGCCGTGTGACAAGACGCCGAGGTCCCGTTCCACGGCGTCCACGACACGGACCTACCCTTGTCCGGTGAGCAAACAAACCATGGGCGCCGGTGACCTGCTCGTGCGGATCGGCGCGATCGTGTTCCTCGTGGGGGCCGTCGGCACGCTGGCGACGGTCGCCCCACTGCTGCTGGGCACCAGCCGGCTGCCCACGCCGGCGTACTTCGTTTCCATGCTGATGGGCGTCGGCCTTGCGGTCGCGCTGGCCGGCCTGCTGCGCGCCGCGCTCGCCCAGCGCCAGCCCCCGCAGGGCGACGCCGCGGGTCAGGCGGCCGCCGAGCGGTAGGAGGCGAGCCAGGCCGGGAACTGGGTGAGGTCGTCGAGGACGACGTCGGCCCCGGCCTCCCGCAACTGGCCGGCGTCGCACGGCCCGGTGGCCACCGCGACGGACAGCGCGCCGGCCTTGCGGGCGCCGCGCACGTCTCCCACGTGGTCGCCGACGTAGATGCTCGCGCCCCACTCGACCAGCGCCTCCGCCTTGGCCTCGGCCCACAGCCAGCCGCGCACCTCGGCGTCGATGCCGACGTGGTCCAGGTGCATCCGGGCGTTGGGCCCGTACTTGGCGGTGACGACGACCGGGCGCCCGCCGGCCCCGCGGACCGCCGCGACGGCGTCGAGGGCGCCGGGCATCGCGGGCGTGGGGGCGATGGCGTAGTCCGGGTAGAGCGCGCGGTAGCGGTCACCCATCGCGGGGATCTCCTCGGCGGGGAACCAGTTGGCCAGTTCCTCGTCCAGCGGCGGCCCGAGGCGGGTGACGACCAGGTCGGTGTCGATGGGGACGCCGGTCTCCGCGACGAGCGCGTCGTAGACGGCCTTGATGCCGGGCCGGGAGTCGATCAGCGTCATGTCGAGGTCGAAGCCGATGGTCAGCGGGCCGGCCCCGGGGCCGGAGGTCGTGGGCGCGAGGTCGTTGGTCACACCAGCCATTCTCACCCGGCGCGTCAAGCGGAATTCGACCCGTCCTCCGCCGCGGCCCGCCGCCACGGAGGGGCGGGCGCGCTCCCGACACGCGCGCGGCCCGCCGTCCCGCGGGGCCGCGCGCCCCGCACCGGCCGTGCCGTCACGCCCTCCGGCGGCTGCGCCACAGCAGGTACAGGGCGGTGGCGACGGCGGCGAGCCGCACCGCCGTCGGGTAGGAGTCATGGAAGACGTGGCCCATCTGCCCCTTGGCGATGGGCGTGCCCCACTTGCCGGCGTCGCGCCCCCACACCCACACGACCAGGGCGGCCGCCGCGGCGGCCGGGATGCCCAGCACCGCGAACTTCGCCTGCGTGCGGCTGAGGGCGCGGGAGAAGTAGGCGAGCAGCCACCCCAGGCCGAGGGCGATCAGCGAGCCCAGGGCCGCGCCGCCGATCAGCAGTGCGGCGGCCAGCAGCAGGGTGGGGCTGCCCCAGCCCGAGCCGACCCGGCGCAGTCCCCGCCGCAGCGTGCGGCGCCTGGGGGCGGGCTCGGCCTCCTCCTCGTCGTACGCCTCCTCGTCGTCCGCGTCCGCGCCGGTGTCCTTCGCGGCGCCGCGGGCGCGGCGGGCGGGCGGCTCGTCCTTCTCGTCCAGGTCCTCGTCGTCGAAAGGGATGAACACGCCGCCGGTCATGCCGGGCAGCCCGGCCAGCTCGTCGCCGGCCCGCAGCCGGCGGCCGCCCGGGTCGGTCCGCCACCAGTCGGGCTCGTCGTCGCGGGACCGGCCCCGCCCGCGGCCGGCGGATTCGCCGCGGCCCTCGCCGCCGCCGTCCCGCTCGCTCCTGCGGGCGCGCGGCACCTGGGGCCCGCGCTTGGCGTAGGGGCCGTACACGCCGTCCTGCGGGTCCGCACCGGCCGCCCGGCCCCCGCTCCCGCCGGACGCGGAACCCGACCCGGAACCCGAGCCGTCGGAGCCGGCCGCCGCCTCCACCACCTCGTCGGGCGTGCCGATCCGGCCGAGGATCCGCCGGACCGTGGCCGGGCTGTCGCCCTCGGCGCCCCCGCGCTGCCGGTCGATGTCGTTGCGCAGCTGCGCCACCAGCTGCATACGCTGGGACGCGGGCAGGGCGGTCTGGGCCAGGTCGCCGACCCGGCTCAGGTAGTCGAACACCAGCCGGTCACTCTCGACGCCCACCGCCGGGCCCCCTTCCACCGCGCCTGCCCAGAAGGTACCCGCCTGTCAGGGCGGCTGTCCTCACCACGCAGGCGGGGTCGGATATTCGATCGGTACGGCTACTGTGGGACGGATGACGACCGGGGACCCCGCCCGACCGCGGACACTCGCGGAGGACCTGCGCGCACGGGACGACGCCGCGCTGGCCCTGCTGCTGCGCGCCCGTCCCGACCTGCTCTCCCCCGTCCCCACCGACCTGACCCAGCTCGCCACCCGGGCGGCCACCCGCAGTTCGGTGGTGCGCACCCTGGACCGGCTGGACGCCTTCACCCACCAGGTGGCGGAAGCCCTGGCCGTGGCCCCCGACCCGTGCGACGAGGGCACCCTGCGCGCGCTGATGACCGGCGCGACCGAGACCGGCGGCGCGGCGGGCGCCGGGCCGCTGCTGCCCGGCGCGGAGCCGCTGCCGCCCGAGGTGGCGGCGGCCGTGGCCGAGGCGCTGCCGCAGGCGGTGCGGACGCTGCGGGTGCGCGGCGTGCTCTGGGGCGGCGAGGACCGGCTGCGGCTGGTGCGGACCGCGAAGGACCTGCTGGCGCCCTCCCCGTCGGTCGCGTCGGCGACCGGCCTCGGCCCGTCCGTCGGCGAGGCGACCGCGGGCATGTCACCGTCCCGGCTGCAGGAGATCGTGGCCGACGCGGGGCTGCCGCACACCCACGACCCGATCAGCGCGATCGGCGCGCTGACCGGGCTGTTCGGCGACGCGGAACAGCTGCGCGCGCTGCTGGCGCAGGCCCCCGAGGGCGTCCCCGAGGTGCTGGAGCGCCTGGTGTGGGGCCCGCCGTACGGGGAGGTGCGGGACGCGACCGCACCGGTGCGGGCCGGCGGCGACGACCCGGTGACGCCGGTGCAGTGGCTGCTGGCCCGCGGCGTACTGCTGCCGGCCGGCCAGCACACCGTCGTGCTGCCCCGGGAGGCGGCGCTGACCCTGCGCGGCGGGCGGGCCCACCGGGTGCCGGAGCCGGCGCCGCCCCCGGTGGAGCCCGTGACCCGCTCCGAGCGCAGCGTCGACATGACGGCGGCCGGGCAGGCGTTCACCGCGATCCGCACGGTCACCGAGCTGCTCACCGAGTGGCAGACCGGCGGGCCGCCGGTGCTGCGCAGCGGCGGCGTCAGCGTGCGCGACCTCAAGCGCACCGCCGCCGCCCTGGACCTGACCGAGCCGCAGACCGCGTTCTGGCTCGAACTCGCCTACGCCGCGGGCCTGGTGGCCGCCGACGGCGAGGTCGACGAGGCGTACGCGCCGACGCCTGCCGCGGACGACTGGCTGCAACTGCCCGCGGAGCGGCAGTGGACGGCGCTGGCGACGGCGTGGCTGGCCGCGACCCGCACGCCCGGCCTGGTCGGCACCCGGGACGCCAAGGGGCGGGCGCTGGCGGCGCTGGGCCCCGAACTGGACCGCTCGCTGACGCCCCAGGTGCGGCGCAGGGCGCTGCGGGTGCTGGCCGAGCTGCCGGCCGGCGCCGCGGCCGGCCAGGAGACGCTGCTGGCCCGGCTGCGCTGGCTGCGGCCGCTGCGCGGCGGCGCGGACGCGCTGCGCGCGGATCTGCTCGGCTGGGCGCTGGAGGAGGCCGAGACCCTGGGTGTGACGGGGCGCGGGGCGCTGGCCGCCCACGCCCGCCCGCTGCTGGAGTCGCCGCCGGACGCGGGCAAGGCGGGTGCGGTGCTGGGGCCACTGCTGCCGGAGCCGCTGGACCACGTGCTGCTGCAGGCCGACCTGACGGCGGTGGCACCCGGACCGCTGGTCGCGCCGCTCGCGGAGACGCTGAACGTGCTCGCCGACATCGAGTCCAAGGGCGGCGCCACCGTCTACCGCTTCACCCCGGAGTCGGTGCGGCGGGCGCTGGACGCGGGGCGCAGCGCGTCCGAGCTCCAGGCGTTCCTGACCGCGCACTCGCGCACCCCGGTCCCGCAGCCGCTGAGCTACCTCATCGACGACGTGGCCCGCCGGCACGGCACCCTGCGGGTCGGCGCGGCATCGGCGTACCTGCGCTGCGACGACGACGCGCTGCTGACCGAACTGCTGGCCGACCGCCGGGCGTCGGCGCTGGGCCTGCGGCGGCTGGCGCCGACCGTGGTGGCGTCGCAGACCGATCCGGCGACGCTGCTGGAGCGCCTGCGGGCGATGGGCCTGGCGCCGGCCGCCGAGTCGGCGGACGGCGACGTGCTGATCACCCGGGCCGATGCCCGGCGCACCCCGCCGCGC
>WRCZ01000213.1 GCA_009783685.1 Actinomycetes bacterium | reverse complement strand
TCTCCCCGGAGGACGCCGGCGACCGCACCGCCATGCTGGACGCCTTCGAGGCCGACCTCCAGCGCGTCTTCGACGGCGGCACCCCCGGCCACCCCCTGCTGCTCGCCCTGCGCCCCACCGTGCGGCGCCACCGCCTGACCCCCGAACCGTTCCTGGGCCTGATCGCCGCCAACCGGCAGGACCAGCACGTCACGCGCTACGCCACCTACGAAGACCTGCTCGCCTACTGCGAGCTGTCGGCCAATCCGGTCGGCCGGCTGGTGCTGTCCCTCACCGGAACCTCCACGCCCGAACGGATCCGCCGCTCCGACGCCGTGTGCACCGCACTGCAGATCGTCGAGCACCTGCAGGACGTGGCCGAGGACCTCGGCCGCGACCGGATCTACCTTCCGGCTGCGGACATGAAACGTTTCGCGGTGGAGGAGGCGGACCTCGCCGCCCCCAGCGCGAACAGCCGGGTGCGCGAGCTGGTCGCCTTCGAGGCGGGCCGCGCCCGGGACCTGTTGGATGAAGGCACCCCCCTGGTGGGTAGCGTCCGAGGAAGGCTTCGGCTACTGCTCGCCGGGTTCGTCGGTGGTGGTCGCGCCGCGCTCAAGGCGGTCGAGTCGGCCGGCTACGACGTCCTGGCCGGTTCGCCCAAGGCCACCAAGCCCGGGCTGCTGCGCGAGGTGGGGTCGACATTGCGAAGAGAGGGGTGAGCCGGACCATGAACGGTTCCGCCCACACGTCCGGGCTGGTGCATGCCGCTTACCGGTACTGCGAGGTCGTGACCGGACACGAGGCCCGCAACTTCGCCTACGGGATCCGCCTGCTGCCCACCGCCAAGCGGCAGGCCATGTCCGCGCTCTACGCCTTCTCGCGCCGCGTCGACGACATCGGCGACGGCGAGCTGGACACCGCGGAGAAGGTGCGGCGGCTCGAGGCCACCCGCGAGGTGCTCGTCCGTGTCCGCGAGGGCGACGTCGCCGAGGACGACGTCGACCCGGTCGCGGTGGCGCTGGCCGACGCCGGCGCCCGGTTCCGGCTGCCGCTGGACGGCCTCGACGAGCTCATCGACGGCGTCCAGATGGACGTTCGGGGCGAAACCTACGAGACCTGGGACGAACTGGCCGTCTACTGCCGATGTGTGGCAGGAGCGATCGGAAGGCTCTCCCTGGGCGTTTTCGGCACCGTGAATGGGCACGATCATGAACGTGCCGCCGAATACGCCGACACGCTCGGCCTCGCCCTGCAGCTCACCAACATCCTCCGGGACGTCCGCGAGGACGCCGGCAACGGGCGCACGTACCTGCCTGCCGAGGACCTCGCCAAGTTCGGCTGCGCGGACGGATTCCACGGCGACACGCCGCCGCCGGGCTCCGACTTCACCGGTCTGGTGGAGTACGAGGTGCGCCGCGCCCGCCAGTTGTTCGCCACCGGCTACCGGCTGCTGCCGATGCTCGACCGCAGGAGCGGGGCCTGCGTGGCCGCCATGGCCGGCATCTACCGCCGGCTGCTGGAGCGGATCGCCGCCGACCCGCTGGCGATACTGCGCGGCCGGGTGTCGCTGCCCGGGCGGGAGAAGGCGTACGTCGCGGTCCGCGGCCTCGCCGGTGTCGACGCCCGCCGTACGGCGCACGGCCCACGGAGCGACGTGTGACACCGATCCGCGAGGGCGCGGACACCGCAACACGGAAGCTCCACGACCAGGCAACCCAGGCGACGCGCATCGCGTCACTTTCCGCGACGGCCAGCTGCACCCCGCGCGGCGCAGCCCGACGGGAGGGCGCATGACCACCACGCAGAGCAGCACCGACGACGACCGGCAGGCTTCTGGCGCGCCGGCCGGCGGCGGCGCGCGCCGCCGTGCCGTGGTCGTCGGCGGCGGGCTGGCCGGCACCACCGCCGCGCTGGCCCTGGCCGACGCCGGAATGCAGGTGACGCTCACCGAGGCCCGGCCCCGGCTCGGCGGCCTGGCCTTCTCCTTCAAGCGCGGCGCCCTGTCGGTCGACAACGGGCAGCACGTCTTCCTGCGCTGCTGCACCGCCTACCAGTGGTTCCTCGACCGGATCGCCGCCCGCGACCTGGTGACCCTTCAGGAGCGCCTGGACGTCCCGGTGATCGACGCCGACACCGGGCGCGCCGGCCGGCTCAGCCGGGCCGCGCTGCCGGTGCCGCTGCACCTGGCCGCCAGCCTCGCCCGCTACCCGCACCTGTCGCTGCGCGAGCGGGCCTCGGTCGGCCGCGCCGCGCTGGCGCTGCGCGGCCTGGACCCGGACGACCCGGCGCTGGACCGCACCGACTTCGGCAGCTGGCTCGCCGCGCGCGGCCAGTCCGGCCGCACCGTCGAGGCCCTGTGGGACCTGGTGGGCGTGGCCACCCTGAACGCCACCGCGGGAGAGGCCTCGCTGGGCCTGGCCGCGAAGGTCTTCAAGACCGGGCTGCTGTCCGACCCCGGGGCCGCCGACATCGGCTGGGCGTCGGCGCCGCTCGGCGACCTGCACCACGGCCGCGCCACCGCGGCCCTCCAGGCCGCCGGCGTCACGGTCCTGCTGCGCACGCGCGCGACCGCGATCGAGGGCGAGGGCGGGCAGCGCCAGGTGACCGTGGAGACCGGCCCGGGCCGCGCGGAGCAACTGGCTGCCGACACCGTGGTGCTGGCGGTCCCTCAGCGCGAGGCACACGGGCTGCTGCCCGAAGGTGCTGTGAAGGAGCCGGAAAAGCTGTTGCGGATCGGTACCGCGCCGATCCTCAATGTCCATGTGATCTACGACAGACAGGTGCTCGACCAGCCGTTCGTCGCGGCTGTCGGCAGCCCCGTCCAGTGGGTCTTCGACCGCACCGCAAGCTCCGGACTGACCGGCGGCGGCCAGTACGTGGCCGTGTCCCAGTCCGCCGTCCAGGACGAGATCGACCTGCCGGTCGCCACCCTGCGCGACCGCTACCTGCCCGAACTCGCGCGCGTGCTGCCGGCCGCGCGCGGCGCGGAGGTCCGCGACTTCTTCGTCACCCGGGAGCGGACCGCGACCTTCGCGCCCGCGCCGGGCGTCGGTGCGCTGCGTCCGGGACCGGTCACCGGCGACCCCCGCCTGTTCCTGGCCGGGGCGTGGACCGCCACCGGCTGGCCCGCGACCATGGAAAGCGCGGTGCGCAGCGGGCTCCAGGCGTCCCGGGAAGCCCTGTCCGCCCTGGGTCTTCCGTACGACAACGGCGTCCTGGAGGCGGCGGCATGAGTGCAATTGGTGCAACAAGAGGAGAGAACGTGACCGCTGACAGCGTCGTCGCGCTGCTGGAAAACGGCCGCATCCTGACCACCCCCGTCCTCCGCGCCGCAGTGGCCCGCCTCGTTCCCCCGATGGACACCGTCGCCGCGTACCACTTCGGCTGGATCGACCAGGCCGGCCGCCCGGCCGAGGGCGACGGCGGCAAGGCCGTGCGCCCGGCGCTGGCGCTGCTGTCCGCCCAGGCCGCGGGGGCTCCCGCCGAGACGGGCGTGCCGGGCGCCGTGGCGGTGGAGCTCGTCCACAACTTCTCGCTGCTGCACGACGACCTGATGGACGGTGACGAGCAGCGCCGCCACCGCGACACGGTCTGGAAGGTGCACGGCCCGGCCCAGGCGATCCTGGTCGGCGACGCGCTGTTCGCGCTCGCCAACGAGATCCTGCTGGAGCAGGGCACGGTCGACGCCGGGCGGGCCACCCGCCGGCTGACCACCGCCACCCGCAAGCTGATCGACGGCCAGGCGCAGGACATCTCCTTCGAGCACCGCGAGCGGGTCACCGTCGAGGAGTGCCTGGAGATGGAGGGCAACAAGACCGGCGCCCTGCTGGCCTGCGCCTCCTCCATCGGAGCGGTGCTCGGCGGGGCCAGCGAGGCCGACGCCGACGCGCTGGAGGACTACGGCTACCACCTGGGGCTGGCGTTCCAGGCGATCGACGACCTGCTGGGCATCTGGGGCGACCCGGCGACCACCGGCAAGCAGACCTGGAGCGACCTGCGGCAGCGCAAGAAGTCGCTTCCGGTCGTCGCCGCGCTGGCCGCGGGCGGCTCCGCGTCGGAGCGGTTGGGTGAACTGCTGGCCGCCGACGCGAAGAATCCGGAAAACGATGCCTTCAGCGAGGAAGAGTTCGCCATGCGCGCGGCGTTGATCGAAGAGGCCGGTGGTCGCGAGTGGACGTCCCAGGAAGCCCGCAGGCAGTACGCGACCGCCATTGCCGCGCTCGACAGCGTGGGCATGCCGGAAGATGTGCACGACAAGCTGGTCGGTCTTGCGGATTTTGTGGTGGTTCGCGAGAAGTAGCAGGAGAAGCAACAGCAGCAACAGCAGCAATGTGGAGCGCATGACGTCGCCCGACCCTCGCATGTGACGGCCGACGGCCGCCCCAACACCGCAGAAGTCTCAACTGCAAAGGGGAAGCCATGACAGCGACGACCGATGGCAGTCCAGGGACGCCAACCCACCGGACACCTTCGGCCAGCAGCACCTCGGCGCCGGACCTTGTTCCCACCGGCGGACCCGAGGCGGCGGCGCAGCGTGCCGTGCAGCGCGCCGCAGACCACCTTCTGGCACGGCAGCACCCTGACGGATGGTGGAAGGGCGACCTCGAAACCAACGTGACCATGGACGCCGAGGACCTGATGCTCCGCCAGTTCCTCGGCATCAGCGACCCCGAGGTCACGGCCGCCTCCGCCCGCTGGATCCGCTCGCAGCAGCGCGAGGACGGCGCCTGGCCGACCTTCCACGGCGGCCCCGGCGACCTGTCCGCCACCATCGAGGCCTACGTGGCACTGCGGCTGGCCGGGGACGACCCGGACGAGGCCCACATGCAGCTGGCCGCCAAGTGGTCCCGGGCCGAGGGCGGGGTCGCCGCCAGCCGGGTCTTCACCCGGATCTGGCTGGCCCTGTTCGGCTGGTGGAGCTGGGAGGACCTGCCGGAGCTGCCGCCGGAGATCATCTACCTGCCCAAGTGGATGCCGCTGAACATCTACTCGTTCGGCTGCTGGGCGCGGCAGACCATCGTGCCGCTGACCGTGGTCGGCGCCCACCGCCCGGTCCGCCCCACACCCTTCGGCATCGACGAGCTGCACATCGACCCGGCCGCGCCCAACCCCAAGCGCCGCAAGGCCCCGATCACCACCTGGGACGGCGTCTTCCAGCGTCTCGACCAGGCGCTGCACGTCTACCGCCGGTTCACTCCGCGCCCGGTGCGCCGCTCGGCGATGAACGCCTGCGCCCGCTGGATCATCGAGCGGCAGGAGGCGGACGGCTGCTGGGGCGGTATCCAGCCGCCCGCGGTGTACTCGGTGATCGCCCTCCACCTGCTCGGCTACGACCTCGACCACCCGGTCCTCAAGGCAGGACTCGAATCGCTGGATCGTTTCGCCGTGTGGCCCGAGGACGGCATGCGGATGATCGAGGCGTGCCAGTCGCCGGTGTGGGACACCTGCCTGGCCGCCATCGCGCTCGCCGACGCCGGGCTGCCCGCGGACCACCCGGGCCTGGTCAAGGCGGCCGACTGGATGCTGGGGGAGCAGATCACCCGGCCCGGCGACTGGTCCGTGCAGCGCCCGCAGCTGGCTCCCGGCGGCTGGGCCTTCGAGTTCCACAACGACAACTACCCGGACATCGACGACACCGCGGAAGTGGTGCTGGCGCTGCGCCGGGTGGCCCACCCCGACCAGGCGCAGGTGGACTCCGCGATCGACCGCGCGGTCCGCTGGAACGTCGGCATGCAGTCCAGGAACGGCGCCTGGGGCGCCTTCGACGCCGACAACACCAGCCCGTTCCCCAACCGGCTGCCGTTCTGCGACTTCGGCGAGGTCATCGACCCGCCGTCGGCCGACGTGACGGCGCACGTGGTGGAGATGATGGCCGCCCTCGGCCTGGAGAACGACCCGCACACGCAGCGCGGCATCGAGTGGCTGCTGTCGGAGCAGGAGGAGAACGGCGCCTGGTTCGGGCGCTGGGGGGTCAACTACATCTACGGCACCGGTTCGGCCGTGCCCGCGCTGGCCTCGGCGGGGCTGCCCGCGTCCCACCCGGCGATCCGCAAGGCCGTCGGCTGGCTGGAGTCGGTGCAGAACGCGGACGGCGGCTGGGGCGAGGACCTGCGGTCGTACTCCGACACCGAGTGGATCGGCCGCGGCCACTCCACGCCGTCGCAGACGGCGTGGGCGCTGCTCGCGCTGCTCTCGGCCGGGGAACGGGACAACGACGCCGTCACCCGCGGTGTGGCCTGGCTGGTGGACACCCAGCTGGCGGACGGTTCCTGGGACGAGCCGTACTTCACGGGTACCGGGTTCCCGCGGGACTTCTCGATCAACTACCACCTGTACCGGATGGTCTTCCCGCTCACCGCGCTCGGCCGCTACGTGCGCTCCGAGCCCTTCGGAACCGCCGGCGCCGACCATGTCGCCGTCGAGAAGGGAGCCTAGTTCGTGGGTCGTACCCAGCCGCCGCTGCTGGTGGTGTGCGCCCTGCGCATCGAGCGGTTCGCGTTGCGCAGGGGGGTGGCCAGGAGCTCCGCGGAGGAGGTCACCGTGCTGCGTACCGGCATGGGCCCGAAGGCCGCGGACCGGGCCGTCCGCGCCGCCCTGCACGATCCGCACCACACCGACGCCGCCGTCCTGACCACCGGCTTCTGCGCCGGGCTCGCGCCCGGCATGCGGCCGGGGGACGTCGTCGTCGCCGATGACGGGCACGAGAGCCAGGCGCTTGCCGCCGCGCTCAAGACCGCCCTCGCGGACACCGGCCACACCGTGCACACCGGCACCCTGGCGGAGTCCGACCATGTCGTGCGGGGCGCCGAGCGCACCGCTCTCGCGGCGGCCGGTGCCATCGCCGTGGACATGGAGTCGGCCGCGATGCGCCGCGCCGCCCTCGCCGAGGGGGCGCACCGTGTCGCGGCGGCCCGCGTGGTCGTCGACACGCCCGAGTTCGAACTCGTCCGGGTCGGCACGCTTCGCACCGGAATCCTTGCTTTCCGGGTGCTCAGAGATCTTGTTCCCGCCTTTCTCGAATGGCACCGCACTACCGCGCTCCCCTGGAGGTGAGCTAGATGGCTATGCCGCTCCGTCAGACCGTCCGTGTCGCGTCGTACCTCTTCGAACAGAAAATGGTCCGGCGCCGCGAAAAGTTCCCGCTCATCGTCGAACTCGAACCGCTCTTCGCCTGCAACCTGAAATGTGAGGGCTGCGGCAAGATCCAGCACCCCGCCGGGGTGCTCAAGCAGCGCATGCCGGTGGCCCAGGCCGTCGGCGCGGTGCTGGAGTCGGGTGCGCCGATGGTGTCCATCGCGGGCGGCGAGCCGCTGATGCATCCCCAGATCGACGAGATCGTCCGCCAGCTCGTGGCGCGCAAGAAGTACGTCTTCCTGTGCACCAACGCCCTGCTGCTTCGTAAGAAGATCGACAAATTCACGCCGTCTCCTTACTTTGCCTTTACCGTTCATATCGACGGCATGCGCGAGCGGCACGACGAGTCGGTGGCCAAGGAAGGCACCTTCGACGAGGCGGTGGAGGCGATCAAGGAGGCCAAGCGCCGCGGTTTCCGGGTCACCACCAACTCGACCTTCTTCAACACCGACACCCCGCAGACGATCGTCGAGGTGCTCAACTTCCTCAACGACGACCTGCAGGTCGACGAGATGATGCTGTCGCCCGCCTACGCCTACGAGAAGGCCCCCGACCAGGACCACTTCCTGGGCGTGGAGCAGACCCGCGAGCTGTTCAAGAAGGCCTTCGGCGACGGCAACCGCCGCAAGTGGCGGCTGAACCACAGCCCGCTCTTCCTGGACTTCCTGGAGGGCAAGGCCGACTTCCCCTGCACCGCCTGGGCGATCCCGAACTACTCGCTGTTCGGCTGGCAGCGCCCCTGCTACCTGATGGCCGACGGCTACGTGCCCACTTACCAGGAGCTGATCGAGAAGACCGACTGGGACAAGTACGGCCGCGGCAAGGACGAGCGGTGCGACAACTGCATGGCGCACTGCGGCTACGAGCCGACCGCCGTCCTGGCCACCATGGGCTCCCTGAAGGAGTCCCTGCGCGCCGCCCGGGAGACCGTCGCGTCCAACCGCGCGAAGTGACCCCGCCGGTGAGCGGCTGAATCGGCTGGACGCGTACGGGTCACCGGCGACGGCATCGCCGTACCGGTGACCCGCGCGCGTACCCGCCAGGGGTACACGGGGGCCACACGGGGACGTCAGGGGACACACCGCACATCCGGCAGGGAACGAGGTCTGCACATGTCGATGCTGGAGAACATCCACAGCCCACGCGACCTGAAGGCGCTGCCCGAGGGCCGGCTCGACGAACTGGCCGCCGACATCAGGCAGTTCCTCGTCCAGGCAGTGGCCAGAACCGGTGGCCATCTGGGGCCCAATCTCGGCGTGGTGGAGCTGACCATCGCGCTGCACCGCGTCTTCGACTCGCCGGCCGACCGGATCCTGTGGGACACCGGCCACCAGGCGTACGTCCACAAGATCCTCACCGGGCGGCAGGACTTCTCCAAGCTGCGCAGCAAGGGCGGCCTGTCCGGCTACCCGTCGCGGGACGAGTCCGAGCACGACGTGATCGAGAACAGCCACGCCTCCACCGTGCTGGGCTGGGCCGACGGCCTCGCCAAGGCCAACGAGGTGCGGCACTGCAGCGACCGGGTCGTCGCGGTGATCGGCGACGGCGCGCTGACCGGCGGCATGGCCTGGGAGGCGCTGAACAACATCGCCGCCGCCAGGGACCGCCCGCTGATCATCGTGGTCAACGACAACGAGCGCTCCTACGCCCCCACCATCGGCGGCCTCGCCAACCACCTGGCCACCCTGCGCACCACCGACGGCTACGAGCGCTTCCTGTCCTGGGGCAAGCAGGTCCTCCAGCAGACGCCGGTGGTCGGCCGGCCGCTGTACGAGTCGCTGCACGGCGCCAAGAAGGGCTTCAAGGACGCCTTCGCGCCGCAGGGCATGTTCGAGGACCTGGGCCTGAAGTACCTCGGCCCGATCGACGGCCACGACATCGCCGCCGTGGAGTCCGCGTTGCGCCGCGCCCGCCGCTTCCACGGCCCGGTGCTGGTGCACTGCCTGACCGAGAAGGGCCGCGGCTACCCGGCCGCCGAGCAGGACGAGGCGGACCGCTTCCACACGGTGGGCGCGATGGACCCGCTGACCTGCCTGCCGCTGGCGCCCTCCCAAGGACCGTCCTGGACCTCGGTGTTCAGCGACGAGATGGTCCGCATCGGCGAGGAGCGGCCGGACGTCGTCGCGATCACCGCGGCGATGCTGCAGCCGGTCGGCCTGGAGGCGTTCGCCAAGGCCCACCCGAACCGCGTCTTCGACGTCGGCATCGCCGAGCAGCACGCCGCCACGTCCGCGGCGGGCCTGGCCACCGGCGGGCTGCACCCGGTCGTCGCGGTCTACGCGACGTTCCTCAACCGGGCGTTCGACCAGGTGCTGATGGACGTGGCGCTGCACAAGTGCGGGGTCACCTTCGTGCTGGACCGGGCCGGCGTCACGGGCAGCGACGGCGCCTCGCACAACGGCATGTGGGACATGTCCATC
>WRCZ01000212.1 GCA_009783685.1 Actinomycetes bacterium | reverse complement strand
GGCCGGCCCGGGCCGGACCTGAGCGGGGGCCTCCCCGCGCCCCTGGCGGGGTACCGCCTGCCCAGCGAGGGGCGTTGCCGTCTCTCGGTCCGTGGGTGGTTGCGCGCGCAGTTCCCCGCGCCCCTGGCGGGTACCCGCCTGCACTGTGGGGGCCCGTTGCCGTCGAAACGGTCGGTGGGTGGTTGCTCGCGCAGTTCCTCGCGCCCCTGGCGGGTACCCGCCTGCCCCGCGGGGGGCGTTGCCGTCTCTCGGTCGGTGGGTGGTTGGGCGCGCAGTTTCTCGCGCCCCTTTCGGGGCGAGCCGGGGGTGGGTTAGAAGAAGGTGCGGATGTAGGACGTTACTGCGGTGCCGCGGGTGGCGGGGATCAGGTGCCATTTGTCGAAGGTCGTGCAGGGGTGGGAGACGGCGAGGGCGACCCAGTCGCCGACCTCCAGGGGCTCGTGGTCGGGGAGGGTGAGCCAGGCGTGCTGGTCGGAGAGGCGGGCGACCTGGACGCCGTCCTCGGGGGTGCGGACCTGGCCGGTGCGGGCCGAGCGGACGGCGGCGACCTGGGGGAGTCCGAGGTCGAAGGGGGCATCCCGCTTGCCCGCGTTGAGGAACGCCTGGCCGGGCTCGGGCCGCGACACCACCTGCGTCCACAGGCGGAACGCGGGCTCCAGCGTGCCCTGCTCCGGGACCCGGTTGAACGGCGTGATCCGGCGGTAGTGGTCGTCGTCGTGCGACACGTACGCGCCGGAGCGCAGCAGCTTGCGCACCGGCCGGCTCAGCTCCGGGACGTCCGCGAAGACGTCCGCGACGGCGTCGAACCACGCCGAGCCGCCGGCGCTCACCACGATCTCGTCGGCGTCCGCGAAGTGCCCGGCCTCGTCCAGGGCGGCGGCCAGCCCCACCAGCCGGCGCAGCCATGCGCGGACCCGCTCAGGGGACGCGTTCGGCACCTCGCCCTCGTAGCCGGCGACGCCGACCAGCCGCAGCGTGCCCGTGCCGGCCACCGCCTTTGCCACGGCCGCGGCCTCCTCGTCGGTGCGGACCCCGGTGCGGGCGCCGTCGCCGCCGCCGAGTTCCACGACCACGTCGAGCGGCCGCCGGGTGCCCGCCGCGCGCAGCGCCGCGTCCATCAGCTCCACGCCGCGCACCGAGTCGACGTAGGTGATCAGCTCGAACGACGGGTCGGCGTCCAGCTCGCCGCCGACCCAGCGCAGCGCGGCGGGGTCCACCAGCTCGTTGGCCAGGAAGATCCGCCGCACCCCGAACTCCCGGCCGACGCGCACCTGGTGGGGGACGGCCAGGGTGATGCCCCAGGCGCCGCGGGCGAGTTGGCGGGCGAACAGCTGCGGGGCCATGGAGGTCTTGCCGTGCGGCGCGAAGGACAGGCCGTGGGCGTCCGCGAAGTGCTCCAGCGCGGCCAGGTTGTGCTCCAGGGCCTCCTCGGAGAGCACCAGGACGGGCGTGGCGAACCCGCCGTCGAACAGGTCGCGCTGCTGGGCGGCGAGTTCGCCGACGGTCAGCCCGGCCGCGTCGAAGGGCATGCCCTTGAAGCGGTGGCCCACCGGCTCCCGGTCCAGTTCGGCGATCCGCTCGTCGATCTCCATCGTGCCTCCCGGCCGTGCGCGTACTCGATGACGTGCCGTGTTGCACCATGTGCAACACCCATTGCGTATGCTGTTCAGGGCTGTCTAACATCCGAGCCTGCGCCGGGTCAACGGCGGCCGCCACCTGAGGGATTGCGAGGGCGAACGTGACGCCGAGCGAGCCGAGCACGACGCCGGCCTTCGATGTCGTCTGCCTGGGCGAGTCCATGGTCACCTTCGTGCCGTCCGTCCCGGGCCCGCTGGCCGACGTGCCGGCCTTCCACCGGGCCATCGGCGGCGCCGAGTCCAACGTCGCCTGCACGCTCGCCCGCGCCGGCCACCGCACCCGCTGGATCAGCCGGGTCGGCGCCGACGGCTTCGGCGACCACCTGGTCGGCCGGATCGCCGCGTCCGGCGTGGACGTCGGCGCGGTGCGCCGCGACCCGGACCGGCCCACCGGCGTGTACTTCCGTACCGCCGGCGACCGCGACGCCACCGGCGCCGGACGCGCCGAGGTCGTCTACTACCGCAAGGGCTCCGCGGCCTCCGCGCTGTCACCCGAGCTGGTGGGCCGCGACGAGCTGTGGTCGGGCCGGGTGCTGCACCTGACCGGCATCACCGCGGCCCTGTCCGTGACCTGCCGCGATCTGATGCACCGGCTCACCCGGCGCGAGCCGGGCCGCCCGCTGGTCTCCTTCGACGTCAACCACCGGCCCGCGCTGTGGCGGGACGCCGACCCGCGGCTGCTCGCCGACCTGGCCCGCGGCTGCGACCTGGTGTTCGTCGGCGAGGACGAGGCCACCGCGGCCTGGGGACTGCCGGACGCCGACGCGGTGCGCGCCGAACTGCCGGAACCCGAGGTGCTGGTGGTCAAGCAGGGCGCGGCCGGCGCCACCCTCTACCAGGGCGGCGAGCGGCTGTACGTGCCGGCGCCGGCCGTCGACGTGGTCGCGCACGTCGGCGCCGGTGACGCCTTTGCCGCCGGCTTCCTGTCCGCGACGCTCCGCGGCCTCGCGCCGGCCCAGCGGCTGCGGCACGGCCACCTGACGGCCGCGGCCGCGCTGACGGTCGCCGCCGATCTGGCCGTTCCCCCGACCCGGGCACACGCCGACGCGCTTGCCGCCCTCGACGACGCGGCGTGGGGGAGACTGCGGCTGGGCCCCGGCTGGACGGACCCGAAGGACGGGACGGACCCGGCGGGCCGGACCGACCGGGCCGGCGGCGCGCACGGCGACGAGGGAGCGGGCGGGACGGGACAGGAGGTGCGGACGTGAGCCAGACCGTGGACCGCGCGCTGACCATACTGCCGCTGCTCGCCGAGGGCCCCGCGGGCCTGGACCAGGTCGCCGCCCGGCTCGACGTGCACAAGTCCACCGCCCTGCGGCTGCTGCGCACCCTGCACGCGCACGGCCTGGTGTACCGCCAGCAGGACCAGCGCTACCGGCTCGGCGCGCGGCTGTTCGCGCTGGCCCAGCAGGCCGTGGAGGCCCTCGACATCCGGGAGATCGCCCACCCGTACCTGGCCGAGCTGAACGAGCGGACCGGCCACACCGTCCATCTGGCGGTGTACGAGCAGGGCGAGGTGGTCTACATCGACAAGGTGGAGAGCCGCTACCCGGTCCGCATGTACTCCCGGATCGGCCGGCCGGTGGCCCTCACCGTCGCCGCGGTCGCCAAGCTGCTGCTGGCCGACCTGCCGGAACCCGAACGGCGGGCGGTCGCCGAACGGCTGGAGTACCCGCGCTACACCGCCCGGTCGACGCCGGACGCGGCGGCGTTTCTCGCCGAGCTGGCCCGGGTACGCGAGCAGGGCTGGGCCACCGACCTCGGCGGCCACGAGGAGTCCATCAACTGCATCGGCGCGCCGCTGTACGGCCCCGACGGCCGGGTCTGCGCGGCGATGTCCGTCTCGGCCCCCAACGTCGTGGTCGCCGCGGCCGACCTGCTGCGGCTGCGCCCGCTGGTCCTGCGCACCGCGGAGGCCGTCAGCGCGGAGCTGTCCGGCACCACCGTCCCCGGCCCCGCGACCCCGAACGCCTCCGCGACCCCGCCCGTCCCCGCCACCGCGAACGCCCCGGCCCTCAGGACCGCTCCGGCCGCCGGCCCCACGACCATGTCCGCCCTGACCACCGACCCCTCCGAGGAAGCACCCGAATGAGCGAGCTGCCCGAGCACAACCCCACCCAGCTGCCGCACTTGCCGAAGACGGCGATCACGCCGGCCGGCGCCGCCGCGCCGCCGGCGAAGTTCTCGCACGGCGTGCGGAAGGGCAACATCCTCCAGGTGGCCGGGCAGGTCGGCTTCCTGCCCGAGGACGGCTCCGGCGAGCGCCGGCTCTCCGGCCCCACCCTGGCCGAGCAGACGCAGACGACCTTCGCCAACGTGCTCGCGGTGCTGGAGGCCGGCGGCGCGTCGTGGGAGGACGTGCTGATGATCCGCGTCTACCTCACCGACACCGCGCACTTCGCGGAGTTCAACCAGATCTGGAACGCGTACTTCGCCGGCCTGAAGGAGGCCCCGGCCGCCCGCACCACGGTGTACGTGGGGCTGCCCGCCGGGATCCTGGTGGAGATCGACGCGCTGGCCGTGCTCGGCTGAGCAGGCACGGGTCCGCGGGCGGCTGCCCGCGGACACGGCTCCGGGCCCGGGAGACGGTCGTCGTCTCCCGGGCCCGGCCGTGTGGGCGACCGGCCGGCTCAGCGGCCGGTCGCGGGGTGCTGCGCCGCGGACGTCACGCCATGGCGTGGACGTGCGGGCCGACGCCGTTGGACCAGGTGTTGCCGGCCGAGGCGTCCCAGTTGGTCGACCAGGTCATGGCGCCGCCGATGCCCGGCCAGGTGGTGCTGGGGTGCCAGCTGCCGCAGCCGGTGCCCTTGGCGAGGCAGTCCAGCGCGTTGTTCACCACCGACGGGCTGACGTAGCCGGAGCCCGCCGCGCTGGTGGACGCCGGGGTGCCGATGCCGACCTGCGAGGGCGACAGGCCGGCCTGGATGGCGGTGCAGGCCAGCGTGGTGATGAAGTCCACCGAGCCCTGGCTGTACACGCCGCCGTCGCAGCCGTTCATCGAACCGCTGTTGTAGTACTGGGTGTTGACGATCGTCAGGATGTCCTTGATCTTCAGCGCGGTGGCCAGGTAGTCGCTGCCCGCGGAGAGCATGTCGATGGTCTGCGGGGCCATCGTGATGACGAGCCCGGACCCGGCCTTGGCGCTCAGCGCCCGCAGCGCCTGCGGCATGTACGTGGAGTCGATCCCGTTCTCCAGGTCGATGTCCACGCCGTTGAAGCCGTAGGTCTGCATCAGCGAGTACACGCTGTTGGCGAAGTTGGTGGCCGCGGTGGAGTCACGCACCGAGATGGTGCCGTTCTGCCCGCCGACGGAGATGATCACCTTCTTGCCGGCCGCCTGCTTGGCCGCGATGTCCGCCTTGAACTGCGCCACGCTGTAGTTGAGCGACGGGTCGAGGGTGAAGGACACCGCGCCGGACGTGGTGGTCGCGTCCGCGAAGGCCACCGCGATGATGTCGTACTGGCTCTGCACCTGCGCGATGGTCTGCACGGTCGCGCCGTTGTTGAAGTTCTGCCAGTAGCCGGTGACCACGTGCTTGGGCAGACCGGTGTTCGGCGGCGGCGAGGTCGGCGGGGTCGTCGGCGGCGTGGTGGGGGGCGTCGTCGGCGGGGTGGTCGGGGGAGTGGTGGGCGGCGTGGTGCCGCTGCCGCCGGGACCGGTGAGCGTCACGTCGTCGGCGTAGTACGCGGGCTGCGCGTACCAGCCGTGCGTGTAGACGGTCACCGAGGTGGTGCTGGCACCGGTGGTGAAGTTGACGCTCAGCTGGGTGTACGAGGACGCGCTCGGCGTCCAGGTGGACGGGTCGGTGCCGCCGGTGCCGGTGGCACCCAGGTAGACGTAGCTGCCCTGGACGTACGCGCTCAGCGTGTACTGGGAGTTGGGCTGCACGCTGATGGTCTGGCTGCACTGGGCGGTGTCGCTGCTGGTCGGCGTGGCCTGGAGCGCGGAGGAGCCGGAGTGCACCGGGCTGCTGACCGTCGCGCCGGAGCCCGAGGTGCAGGTCCAGCCGGACAGGCCGCTCTCGAAACCGGAGTTGGCCACCAGGTTGGTGGTCGCGGCCCCGGCCTCACCGGAGTTGACCAGGGCGATGCCGGTGCCGATGACGGCCGCGGCGCTCAGGCCGGCGAGGGTGCGCTGCAGGACGGTCGATCTCCGCCTGGCATGGCTCGTGTGATTCGCGTGCGATGCACGTTCCACGACTGCCTCCTGGGGGCAAGGAGTTGGGGGGTGGTGGGAGTGCGGGTGCTGGGGGGAAACGCGAGCACGTCGAAGACGTGTCAAGGGAGAAAGCTGGTCCAGACCAATCGGGTTGTCAAGACCTCTGACGGCCACCTGTCGTTCACCGGGCCCGATCCGCAACTTTCCGCGCCCGAATCGCTACTCATCGATAAGCTGGCGACCGCGAATGAGCAGGTGGAGTGCGTTCGCCGGGCGCAGACGGGGAGGTTCCGCATGCCGAGCGTCATCATCGCCACCGCCGACGACCTCGCGCTGCCCCTGGAGGAACAGGTGGTGCGCACCTCGGCCGCGTTGGACGCCCATGGCCACATCGTGGCGCTCGCCCCGGCGGAACCCGCCGATCCGGCCCGCCGCCGCCTGCACACGGTGCGCTCCGCGCTGGAGGCGGACCGGATCGCCATCGTGCCGCTGAGCCTGCCCCCGCTGGCCCGCACCCTGCTCGGCGAGCAGCTGCGGCAGTTGGCCGGCACCGACCTCGGCCCCGGCGTGCTGGCCGGCGCCGCCCGGCTGCTGACGTACTACCTGCACGCCGGCGCGCTGCTGGGCTCGGTCGCCAAGCTCGACCGGGTTCCGGTCGGCGTCGGCGACCACGTCAAGTCCCTCGTCCCCGGACGGCACTTCGCGGTCCTCGCCCACCCCGAGCCGTACATCGGCGCGGCCGAGGCGGCCGCCGTGCCGCCCGGCCCCGGCTACCAGACGCAACTCGCCGTCGCGGGACGCGGCCTGGACCCCGGCTGGATCACCGGACCGCTGGCCGCCGCCTGGCGCACCCAGCACCTGCGCGAGGTGCCGCTGCCGAGCGACTCCGCCCGCTGGTGGGGCACCTCCAAACTGGTGGAGTTCACCGCCTACATCGCCGACGTCGGCATGCTCTACCAGCTCGTCACCTCGGTACGGCGCGACACCTGCACCTGGTGCGGGCTCGAAGTCATCGGCGACCAGTGCCTGTTCTGCGACACCCGGCTCGGCGGCCGCGCGGCGCCGGCCCGCCACGCCGCCACCGTCCCCGCGGGCGGGCGCCCCGTCGCCGCCCCGCAGGGCCGGCCCGCCGTGCCGGGGAGCCGGAGCGGCGCCCTCGACAGCCCCCAGCGGCCTCAACTCGAACCCCACAAGCGATAGGTGCGCCCGCACATGAACTCACGTCAGCGCCGTGGTGCCGTCCTCCTGGTGGTCTCCGTGCTCTGCGCGGCCGCCGCCCTCGCCGGGGTCGTCGCCGTCGTCGGCGACGCGCGGTCGCAGGTGGGCCCGAAGGTCACCGCGTACGAACTCACCAAGGACGTCCCGGCGTACACCCCGCTCACCTCGTCCCAGGTGCACCGGGTCACCATGCCCAAGCGCTGGCTGCCGGACTCCGCGATACGCACGCCCGAGGAGTTCCAGGGCAAGATCACCGCGATACCGCTGTCCAAGGGCTCGCTGCTGCAGTCCGACATGGTGTCCTCCCGGCCGGACCTCAAGCCGGGCCAGATGGAGATCGCCATCATGATCGACGCGGAGACCGGCGTGGCCGGCAAGATCACCCCCGGCGCGCGGGTGAACATCTTCGCCACCTTCGCCGGGCGCAAGGACACCGACCCCGACATCTCGAAGATCATCGTCGCCGGCGCGCAGGTCATCGACGTCGGCGAGATCAAGGCGTTCGACAAGAGCGACAACGCCCAGCGGCTGTCCGAGCAGGGCGTGCCCATCACCTTCGCGCTCGAAGCCGAGGACGCCCAACGCGTCGCCTACGCCGAGTCGTTCGCCCGGCACGTCCGGCTCGCGCTGGTTGCGCCCGGCGACAGCACGCCACCGCCGGCCAGTTCGCGCACCTACACCCTGACCGGCGACGCGGGGGTGAAGCCGTGACCGTGCGCATCCTCGCCGGAACCGGCGACCCCGACGCCGCCCGCGCGCTGACCGGGCTGCTGTCCCAACTGCCGGGCGTGGAGCCCGCGCCCCCGCTCGGCGACTCCACCGCCCTGCTCGACACGCTCGCCAGGGCCGCCGACGCCGGCCCCGACGAACTGCCCGAAGTCGTCGTGGTCCACGACGTGATCGGCCCGATGCCCGCACTCGACCTGGTCCGCGACATCGCGCTGCGCTTCCCCGCGACCGGCGTGGTGCTGCTCACCGCCGACGCCGGCCCGGCGATGCTCGCCTCCGCGATGAACTCCGGCGCCCGCGGTGTCATCGGACTCCCGCTGTCCTACGACGAGTTGGGCGCCCGGGTCGAGGCCGCGGCCACCTGGGCGGTCGGCGTGCGGCGGCACCTGAGCCCCGGCCGCGCCTCGCTGCCCGCGGTCGCCGGCGGCACCCTGATCGCCGTCGCGGGCGCCAAGGGCGGCGTCGGCACCACCGTCACCGCCGTCCACCTGGCGCTCGCCGCGCACGCCTCGGGCCGCTCCACCGCCCTGGTCGACCTGGACCTGCAGGGCGGCGACATCGCTTCGTACCTGGACGTGCAGTTCCGCCGCTCGATCGCCGACCTCGCCGACATCGCCGACGTCTCCTCCCGCGTCCTGCACGACGCGATGTACGTCCACGAGTCCGGGCCCGCGCTGCTGCTCGCCCCCGGGGACGGCGAGCGCGGCGAGGAGGTCACCGACCGCTCCGCCCGGCTGGTGCTGACCGCGCTGCGCCAGCGCTACGAGGTCGTCGTGGTGGACTGCGGCACCCAGATGACCGGCGCGAACGCGGTCGCCGTGGAGACCGCCGACGCCGCGGTGCTGGTCACCACCCCCGACGTTATCGCGGTCCGCGCGGCCAAGCGCATGGTCCGGCTGTGGGACCGGCTGCAGATCCGCAAGCCGCAGGACACCACCACCGTGGTCAACCGGCACAGCCGCGGCAGCGAGATCCAGCCCTCGCTCATCGGCCGGATCACCGGCACCAGGATCGCCGCGTCCGCGGTGCCCGCCGCGTTCCGCGAACTCCAGCCCGTCATCGACGCGGGGCGGCTGCAGGACCTGGACGCGCGGTCCACCGTGCGGGCCGGAATCTGGTCGCTGGCCGGGGAGTTGGGCCTGGTCACCGGTGCGGCGCTGCCCGCCGCGCGCGGCCGCAAGGCCCGCCGCGGCGGGGACCGCGGCCAGATCGCCCTGGAGACCCTCGGGATGACCCCGATCATCCTCGTCACCCTGATCCTCGTCTGGCAGGCCGTGCTGGCCGGCTACACCTTCACCCTGGCCGGCGACGCGGCGGACAAGGCAGCCCGGGCCGCCGCGGTCGGCGACGACGCGAGGGCGGCTGCCGCCGCGGACCTCCCGGGGGCGTGGGCGGACTCCCTGTCCGGCCCCGACGTCTCCCGCGCGGACGGGACGGTCGAGGTCGAGCTGAGCATCAAGGTGCCGGTGCTCTTTCCGGGGGCGCTGGACTTCCCCCTCTCCGTCCATGGCCATGCGAGCACCGTCGACGAACAGGGCAGGCCGTGACCCCGGCCCGGGTGCGCCGGCGGCTCGGTGGCGTCAGCGGGCGCCGCCGTGACGGTGGGCGGCGCGACCGCGGCGTCGCCTCGCTCGAATACCTCGGCATGCTCCCGTTCCTGCTCCTCGTGGCCCTCGCCGGAATCCAACTCGGGCTCGCCGCCTACTGCGCCGAGCAGGCCGGCACGGCAGCCCGTACCGCCGCCCGGACCGCGGCGGAGTCCGTCCCGCACGGGGACCCCGCGCAGGCCG
>WRCZ01000211.1 GCA_009783685.1 Actinomycetes bacterium | reverse complement strand
CCGCGCATGTAGGAGTGGTCGAAGTGGTGGCACGGCGACGGGCAGTCCGCCCAGCCGACGAGCGCCTGCGGGTCCACCCGGACCGGCGGCTCCACGAAGTGCACCGCGCCGTTGGAGGCGGCCACGAACGTGCCGGTGCCGATGAGCGTCAGGAAGCCGGGGATGATCGACTGCTTGAGGGTCAGCCCCGGCTGGAAGGCCAGCAGGTTGCCCGACCGGATGGTCAGGTTGCCCTCGTCCAGGTCGTAGGAGTTGATGTCGTACGACCGGTCGGCGAGCAGCATCTTGCCGCGGCCCTGCGCCACCACCCAGTCCGCGGCGTGCATCGGCGAGTGGAAGTTGGCGGCGACCAGCCGGTCCAGCGGGCCGTGGCCGATGCCGTGGAAGTCGACCTGCCCGTAGTAGGCGATCATCTTCCCCTTCTGCAGGAACCACTGCCCGTCCAACTCCACGCTGAACGCGTACGGGTTGACGTTGTCGTTCGACGGCAGCGAGTACGGGTCGTACACGACGGGCCCACCCGCCCCCGCCCCGGGCACCGGCATACTCACAGCTTCCCCCCGTTCGCTTCTCCGCCTGCTCGGCGCAGCGGTTGGGTCATCGTGGTCGTCTGGCGCCCGGCGGCCTCGCATGCGTCGCTCACAGCTTCTCCTCCGACGCCTGGACGTACACCATGCCCTGCCCCGACAGCTCCAGCTGGAACGCCTCGCCCGAGCCGCGGCCCACCATCTCGCGCCAACCCAGCGCCGCCGTCAGCTTGTTGCGGACGTCGCCGCGGTGCGCCACGTAGGCCTGGGGGTCGACGTGCACCGGGCGCTGCGGGGTGATCGGCAGCTCGATGACCCCGCCGTGCGCCATCACCGCGACCGAGCCCTTGCCCTGGAGCGTGGTGGTGAACAGGCCCTGGCCGGTGGCCTGTCCGCGGATCACGCCCATCACGCCGCCCTGCGAGCCCATGAACATCGTGCCCTGCTGGAGCGAGCCGTCGAACGCCAGCAGCCGGTCGGCCTCGACGTAGAGCGTCTCGCCGGTCAGGTCCACGGTGTGGATGTGGTGGCCGCCGTGGCCGAACATCACCGAGCCGCTGCCCTCGACCGTCATCAGCGGCGTCGCCTCGTTGGCCAGCCGGCGGCCGATCATCGACATCACGCCGCCCTGCCCGCCGGTGATGTTCGGGGTGAACGTCACCTGCCCGCGGTAGGCGAGCATCGCGCCGCGCTGGCTGAACAGCCGCTGCCCGGGCACGATCTGCGCCTCGACCATCTTCGAGTTGATCCGGGTGAAGCCCATCAGAGCTGCCCCCCGATGGTGTCGCGCTCGCTCGGCTGCACGTACACCAGGCCCTCGCCGTCGAAACGGATCTGGAAGCTCTCGCCGGAGCCCTCGCCGATCAGGGTGCGCCAGCCCACCGCGGTCTGGAGCTGCTGCCGCAACTGCCCGGTGTGCGCGACGTACGCGCCGGGGTCGACGATCAGCGGGTAGGCGGCCGAGACGCGCAGCACGATCGCCGGGCCGTCGGACATGATCGCCGCCTGGCCGCTGCCCTCCACGGTCGTGGTGAACAGGCCGTTGCCCTGCGAGGCGCCGCGCAGCCCGGTGAAGGTCGTGCCGGTGCGCAGCGACGGCTCGGTGGCCAGCAGGTTGCTCGCCTCCACGTACAGCTTCTCGCCGGTCAGGCGCACCAGGTTGATCTCGGTGGCGCGGTCGGCGAAGTAGCAGGTGCCGTGGCCCTTGACCTCCATCACCGCCATCGACTCGCCGGTGATGCGCCGGGTCACCAGGCCGCGCAGGCCCTCGCCGCCGCCGGTCATCTTCTTGAAGGTCATCTCGCCGTCGTAGGCGACCATCGCCCCGTTCTTCGCCTTGACCGCGTCCCCCGCGAGGTCGACGGCGAGCACCCGCGAGCCGTGCAGCCGGAACATCGCCATGATCAGATCTGGTCCGCCGCGCGCTGCCGCACCGGCAGCGGCTCCCTGGCCGCGGCCGTGCCGCCGTGCACCGACTCGCCGGCCGCCTCCTCGACCTCCAGCAGCGACTCTCCGCGCCGCTCGGCCTCGAACGCCGCATGGCCGCCGCGCAGCCCGAACAGCCGCTTGCCGATGAGGATGTAGAGGACGGCGACGATGTTCAGCGCCAGCGTGCCGATCTTGAAGTAGCTGATCTTCTCGGTCAGCTCGTAGATCTCGATGGGCAGGAAGGCCGCCGTGGCCACCACCGCCAGGTACTCCGCCCAGCGCTTGCCGAACCACAGGCCGACGCCCTCGACCACCTCGATCAGCGCGTACGCGCCCAGTCCCGCGGCCGCCTTCTGCAGCGTGGACTTCTTGTAGTCGAAGGTCTTCTGGATGGTGTCGACGACCGGCGAGTGGTCCAGGTCGTAGCCGAAGTGGTGGGCGACCGGGCGGAAGACGGTCAGGTCGTTGTCGAACAGCCGGCGCACGGAGTCCTGGGAGTTGCTGAACTTCCACACCGCCCAGGCGGCGAGGATCACCAGCAGCCCGCGCAGCACCCGCTCGACGGCCAGGAAGCGCAGGATGAACAGGTCCCGCAGCGCCCGCCCGCGCGGCACCAGCGGTGCCTGGTCGGCCGGCCCGGAGCCGTGCGGCTCGCCGAGCGCGAAGTCCCCGCAGCGCAGGCAGCGCCACACGGTGCCGACCGCGGTGCTCGCGTGCAGCTTCTCCTTCAGGCGCGGCTCGTCCGGCGCATAGGTGATGTGGCCCTTGCGCGCGCAGTGCCGGCGGTCCCAGTCGATGCTCATCGGTGTTGGCGATCCCTGTGAGTGGTCGGTGGACGGACGCTACGTGCAAGGGGACGCTACCGTCCGGCGCGCGGTTGCCGACCCCCGCGACGGGTCATCGATACGGTCCGGTGATAATGGAGGACGAGCTTGTGATCACGTTCACAAGATGTGACCACGAGCCACCGAGACGATCTCGCCCCGCTGCGCCCCGCAGCGCGCCCGACAGATCCCGACAGATGAGGTACCCGTGGACCTGAAGACCGCCGCCGCCCTGCGCCGGCTCCGCCTGGTGTCCGCCCCGGAGGCGGTGTCCTTCCTCCTGCTGCTCGTCTGCTCGGTGCTCAAGCGCACCACGGACTTCAACGCCGTCCCGGTCATGGGCATGATCCACGGCGTCCTGTTCATCCTCTACGTGATCTTCTGGGCCGACGCCTGGAACCGCGCCCGCTGGCCGCTCGGCCGCGGCGCCCTGTACGGCGTGCTCTCCGTCCTGCCGACCGGCGGCTTCTTCGCCGAGCGCAAGCTGTCCCGCGAGTGCGAGGCCGCCGTGGCGGCCGCCCGCGAGGCCGACGCGGACGCCGAGGTGAGCGCGGCATGATCGTCGCCTTCTCGGTCACCCCACTCGGCGTCGGGGAGGACGTGGGGGAGTACGTCGCGGACGCGGTGCGGGTGGTGCGCGACTCCGGCCTGCCCCACCGCACGGACGCGATGTTCACCTCGCTCGAAGGCGAGTGGGACGAGGTGATGGACGTGGTGAAGCGGGCCGTCGCCGCGGTCGAGGCACGCGCACCGCGGGTCTCGCTGGTCCTCAAGGCCGACATCCGGCCGGGCGTCACGGACGGGCTCACCTCCAAGGTGGAGACCGTCGAGCGCTACCTGGCGCCGTAGGGCACCACGCCGGGCCCGGCCGGGCCCGGCAGGGGCGCTCCGCGCCGGACCGGGCGCCCCGGGGCGTCCGCCCTCAGGCGAGCCCGCCGGTGGCCATCGCGATGCCCAGCGGCGTCCGCTCGTACAGCACCTGGTGCCCGTAGCGGCGCGACGCCAGCAGCCCCGCGTCGCGCAGCACCGCCAGATGCGCGGAGACCGACGACATCGCCATCGCGTGCCGGTGGGCGAGCGCGGTCGTCGTCGTGGGCGCGTCCAGGCCGGACAGGATCGCGGCGCGGTTGGCGCCCAGCAGCCGGACCAGCGCCGTCGACGCGGTCGGCCCCGACTCCTCCCACAGCCCGCCGATGCCGCGCGCCGGGTACACCACGGTCGGCTGCCACGGCGGGTCGAAGGGGCTGCCCGCCTCGGGCCAGAAGAAGACGCTGGGCACCAGCACCAGGCCGGGTCCCGCGCCCGGGGCGTCCTGCCTCGCGTCCGTGCGGCCGCCGTCCAGCCCCGGCGGCTCCTGCGGGGCCGGCGGGCCGGTGGTGATCAGCGTCCCGTCCACCCAGCTCAGCTGCGGGTGCAGCCCGGTGAACAGCCGCTGCATGCCGCCGTCGGCGAGCCGCCGCGCGTGGTACGCCACGTCCGCCTCCAGCACCGCGCGCAGCCGCGGCCAGTGCGGGGCCAGCAGCGCCGCCCACACGTGCTCGTACAGCCCCGCCAGCTGCCGGACGGTGCCGGCCGGGTCGGCGAGCATGGCCCGCCCCCGGCGGCTGCGGTCGGCGCCCGGGGTCCGCGCCAGCGCGGCGGCGATCTGGGTGCGGGCCTCGTCGGGGTCGACGGCGCGCACCGCGGCCAGCTCGTCCTCCAGCGCCGCCAGCGGCACCTCGGCGGTCGGGTGCAGGAAGTCCGGGCCGTACCCGCCCTCCGGCACCAGCAGCCGCAGCGGCGCGAGGTCGAGCCCGGCCGCGACCGTCCTGGCCTGGCGCAGCCAGGGCAGGTGATAGCCGTGCCGGTCCGGGCGTGACAGGGTACGGACGGCTCCCTGAGTCTCCCGCAACGGCGAGATCGCGAAACGGCAGCGGAGCAGATCCTCTGCCGCAAACCGCATGCGATACGACATCACGACCCCCAAGATTCGGCTGGGGCCGAAAGACTACGACGGGTGGGGCCAATGCCACCAGTGTGATGTCATGACAACGGACAGCGAACACCCGCCACACGGCGGAAACCCTCCTTCGCCGGCCGGTCCAGACGACGTCCCCACCACCCCCGGGGACGAGGAGAAGGCGGGCAGCAAGTACAGCGCGGTGTTCGCGGTCGCCGAGTTCCGGCCGTTGTTCGCCGCCCACGTGCTGTCCGTTCTCGGCTACGTGTTCTCCCAGGTGGCCATGGCCGTCCTGGTCTTCGACCGGACCGGTTCGTCGTTCCTGACCGCCCTGGTCTTCGCGCTGTCCTTCCTGCCGTACGCGCTCAGCGGCGTCCTGCTGTCCGGGATCGCCGACCGCTACCCGGCCCGCCGCGTGCTGGTCAGCTGCGACCTGCTGTCCGCGGCGTGCGTCGTCGTCATCGTGCTGCCCGGCACCCCGCTGGCCGTGCTCTTCGTGCTGGTGGCCGTGCAGGCGATGATCGCGCCGCTGTTCACCGGCACCCGGGCCGCCAGCCTGGCCGACATCCTGCACGGCGACGTCTTCATCCTCGGCCGCTCGCTCATCAGGATCGTCTCCCAGACCGCCCAGATCGCCGGCTACGGCCTCGGCGGCCTGGTGCTGGTGTGGCTGACGCCCCGCCACGCGCTGATCGTCACCATCGCCACCTTCCTCAGCTCGGCGCTGCTGCTGCGCTTCGGCACCAAGGACCGGCCGGCCCGGGTGACCGGCGGCGGCGCCATGATGCGCCAGTCGCTCGCCTCCAGTGGCCGGCTGCTGGCCCACCCGCGGATCCGCGCGCTGCTGCTGATGTGGTGGATCCCGCCGATGTTCTTCGTCGTCGCCGAGGGCGTCGCCGCGCCCTATGCGGACGCCGCCGGCGCCGGGTCCGCCGGGTTCGGCCTCTTCCTGGCCGCCATGCCCGCCGGGACGGTGGTCAGCGAGATGCTCGCCGGCACCCTGCTCGGGCCCGCCGCCCGCGAGCGCATCGCGCTGCCGCTGGCCGCGGTCAGCCTGCTGCCGATGGTGGCCTTCGCGGTGCACCCGGGGCTGCCGCTGGGCATCGTGCTGCTGCTGCTCACCGGCCTGTGCGCGGCCTACACCCTCGGCATGGACAAGTGGTTCGTGCAGGAGGTGCCCGAGGACATGCGCGGCCGCGCCATGTCCCTGCTGGGCGCCGGCATCATGACGCTCCAGGGCCTGGGCATGACCATCGGCGGCCTGCTCGCCGAGTGGACGCCGCCGTACGCGGTGATCTGCGGCGCGGGCGCGCTGGGCACGCTGACCCTGCTGCCGGTGCTGCGCACGGTCCGCAGGACGCGGCTGCCCGCCGCGCGCCCGGCCGCCGCCACCGCCGACGCGGCCGGCGGCGTCACCGGGAACGGGGTCAGCGGCGCGTGAGGTGAACGGCCGGCGGGGTGCGGCGCGGCCGCGGCCCGCGGAGCCGGGACGGGACGGGAACGGGTCAGCGGCGCGTGAGGTGAACGGCGGGCGGGGTGCGGCGCGGCCGCGGCCCGCCGGGCCGGCTGACGGGACCGCCGCCCGCGGAGCCGGGACGGGACGGGAACGGGGTCAGCGGCGCGTGAGGTGAACGGCCGGCGGGGTGCGGCGCGGCCGCGGCCCGCCGGGCCGGCTGACGGGACCGCCGCCCGCGGAGCCGGGACGGGACGGGAACGGGTCAGCGGCGCGTGAGGTAGGCGTGCATGGCCCTGTGCAGGGCCTTGTTGACCGCGCCCTGGAGCGGCAGCTCCCACTCGCCGACGGTCTCCACCGCCTCGCCGCCGGTGCCCAGCTTCCAGCGCAGCAGCCCGTGCGCCCGGGACGACGGATCCAGGTCGTCCGGCACCCCGCGCATGTCGTAGACCGCCGCGCCCGACGCCTGCGCGTCGCACAGCATCCGCCACTGCAGGGCGTTGCTCGGCCGGACCTCGCGGCGGTGGTCGGCGGACGCGCCGGTCTGGTACCAGACGCGCTGCCCGTCGGGCGCCGTGATCAGGGTGTGGGCGGCCAGCAGCTCGCCGTCGTGCCGCGCGGTGTACAGCCGCATCGCGCCCGGCCGTTCGGCGTTCAGCGCCGCGTACTGCCGCTGGTAGTACTCCAGGCCGCGGCCGAGGTCGAAGCCGTCGCGCCGCTCGGTGATCCGCAGTAGCTCGTGGAACGCCGGCAGCGTCCCCGGCCCCTCCGTGCCGGTCCACACCCCCGCCCTGGCGGCCTTCTTGACGTTGCGCCGCCACTCCTGGTTCAGCCCGGTCCACAGGTCGTCCAGGCTCCGGCCGGCCAGCGGCACCTCGAAGACCAGCCGCGGCTGCGCGTCGCCGCCCTGGCCGTCCTCGCCGCAGCGCCGCCAGCCGGCGTCCCGCAGCCGGTCCGCGACGGCCGCGCCGAGCGGCTCCACCAGGTCCGGCAGCACGTCGCCGATCCGCCGCCCCGGCGCGGTCGCGGCCTTCAGCGTGCGGGCCGTCCACCGCCGGTACGCCAGCGGCGGCCCCATCCGCACCGCGAACGCGCCCGTGCCACGCAGGTGGTCGAGCAGCGGCTCCAGGGTGCGGTCCAGCTGCGGGTCCGCCCAGTCCAGGCACGGGCCCTCCGGAAGGTACGCGAACGACCGTCGTACGCCCGGCAGTTGCCGGTACAGCACCAGCGCCGTGCCCACCAGCCGCCGCTGCCCGTCGAACCAGCCCAGGTGCTCCGCCTCCCAGTCCTGTTTCACCCGCGCCCAGGCCGGCGTCTGCAGGAAGCTCACCGGGCACGGCCGCGCGGCGCGCTGGAAGGCGCCGCGCTGGAAGGCCGCGTGCACCTCGGGCGGGATCGGCATCAGGCGCGGGGAGGCGGCCGGCACGGCGGCGGGTGCGTCCGCGGGCCGCCGGGGCGCGGACGCCTCGGCGGCCGGCCGGGCCGCCGGCGGGTCCGCGGGGCGCCGGGCCGCGGGCAGTTCGGCGGGTCGGGGCGCAGGCGGTCGGGCGGGCCCGCGGCCCGAGGGCTGGTGGGTGGTCATCGTCAAGGCGTCGCCTCCGCGCTGCCGGGCGGCCCCGGGACGGTCCGCTCACCTGTGTCACGCCTGTGCGGCCCCGCAGGTGACAGAGACGTTCACGACAGGCCGCCCGGCTGTTCCCCGGCCCGCGGCGCAGGGCAGACTTGCGCGGCAGCGCACCGCGGACCGGCAGACGGGCCCGGCGCCGCGCCGGCCCGGCAAGGGCGGCGCCGCCCGGCCGGGGGCGCAGGAGCCAGGGGAGGGCGTCGGGGTGGGTTCGGCAGTGCAGACCACGGGACGGGGACGGCGGGCCCACGCCAGGCCGCCCTCGCTGCGGCGCAGCGGCAGCCTCATGGTGGCCGGCTCCCTGGTGTCGCGGGCCACCGGCTTCGTCCGGCTGTCCGTGATCACCGCCGCCGTCGGCACCGCGGCCGGCGGTGACGCCTACGGGGTCGCCAACACCGTGCCCAACATCATCTACGCGCTGATGATCGGCGGCGCCCTGCAGTCCGTGTTCGTGCCCGAACTCGTCCGCGCGGCCAAGGAGCACGCGGACGGCGGGCGCGCCTACACCGACCGGCTGCTCACCCTGTGCACGGTCGCGCTGCTGGGCATCACCGTCCTCTCCGTCCTGGCCGCGCCCCTGCTGGTGAGCGCCTACGCGCCGGACTTCAGCGGCGGGCAGCGCAGCCTGACCGTGGCGCTCGCCCGGTACTGCCTGCCGCAGATCCTCTTCTACGGCCTGTTCACGCTGCTCGGGCAAGTGCTCGGCGCGCGGGAGCGGTTCGGCGCGATGATGTGGTCGCCGGTGCTCAACAACCTGGTCGTCGTCGGGGTGTTCGGCCTGTACCTGGCCACCGCGCACGGCGGGATCTCGCACCGCGACGCGCTGCTGCTCGGTATCGGCAGCACCGCGGGAATCGCCGTGCAGGCCCTCGGCCTGCTGCCCGCGCTGCGCGCCGCGCGCTTCCGCTGGCGGCCGCGGTTCGACTGGCGCGGCTGGGGGCTCACCGCGCCGCTGCGGGCCGGCGTGTGGACGCTCGCGCTCGTCCTGGTCAACCAGATCGCGTACTGGGTGGTCACCCGGCTGTCCACGTCCGCCGGCCACCAGGCGCTGGCCGCGGGCCACCGGGCGGGCGTCGGCTACGCGGCCTACAGCAACGCGTACAGCCTGTGGGTGGTGCCGCAGGGCATCGTCACGGTGTCGCTGGTCACCGCGATGCTGCCGCGGATGAGCCGGGCCGCGGCCGACGGGGACCACGCGGCGATCGGCGAGGACCTGTCGCGCGGGCTGCGCCTGTCGGGTACGGCGATCGTGCCGGCCGTGCTCGCCTTTCTCGTCCTGGGGCCGCAGATCACCGGGGTGGTCTTCCAGCACGGCGCGACCAGCGAGGCGGACGCGGCCGCGATCGCCGGGATGCTGGCCGCTTTCGCCCTGGGCCTGCCCGCGTTCGCCGGCCAGTACCTGCTGGCCCGCGGGTTCTACGCGCTGTCCGACACGCGCACGCCCTTCTATCTGAACGTGGTCATCGCCGCGGTCAACGCGGGCTTGGCCGCGGCCAGTTACGCGCTGCTGCCGGCGCGGTGGGCGGTGACGGGGATGGCCGCGGGGTACGCGGTGGCGTGCACGGTGGGGCTTTGCTGCACGACGTTTCTGCTGCGGCGGAGGTTGGGGTGGCGGCCGCGGGTTCTGGGCCACCATCTGCGGCTTCTGGCCGCGTTCGCGCCGGGTGCCGTGCTGGCGGCGGTCGCGGCGCATGTCCTCGGGGCGCGGTTCGGGACGGGGCTGGCCGGTGATCTTGTGGGGCTTTTGGGGGGTGGGGCGTTGCTTGCGCTGCCCGCTCTGCTGCT
>WRCZ01000210.1 GCA_009783685.1 Actinomycetes bacterium | reverse complement strand
GCGGCGAACGCTGGCTCAAGGGCCCCGCCGGCATGGCGGACATCGCCGAGCGGATCGCCGAGGCCGCAGGCGACCGCCGCGCCGCCGCGCACCGGCTGCTGGACCAGACCCAGGCCACCGCCGCCGCATGCACGGTCGACCCCGCTCGCGACCTGGGCATCGGCCGCATCCACTTCCCCGAACCGCATCTGGTCGGCGCGGGCCCGCGCACCGCCGAGCGCGTCCTCGCCTCACGATGCGCCGCGGCCATGGTGCTGCGCGGTTACGACCGCGACCGGACGTACTGGCGGCGCCTCGACGACGAGCTGAGCATCATCGGACAGCTCGGCTTCGCCTCGTACTTCCTCACCGTCGCCCAGGTCGTCGACGACACCCGCGAACTGGGCATCCGCGTCGCCGCGCGCGGCTCCGGCGCGGGCTCGCTCGTCAACCACCTGCTGGGCATCGCGTCCGCGGACCCCGTCGAACACGGCCTGCTCATGGAGCGCTTCCTGTCCGTCCGCCGCACCGAACTGCCCGACATCGACATCGACGTGGAGTCCGCCCGGCGGATCGACGTCTACCGGGCGATCCTCGCGCGGTTCGGGGCGGAGCGGGTCGCCACCGTGGCCATGCCCGAGACCTACCGGGTCCGGCACGCGGTCCGGGACGTGGGCGCCGCGCTCGGCATGGACCCGCGGGCCGTCGACCGGCTCGCCAAGTCCTTCCCGCACATCCGGGCCAAGGACGCCCGCGCCGCGCTGGCCGAACTCCCCGAACTGCGCGCGGTGTCCGGCGAGGACCACGGGCGGCTGTGGGAGCTGGTCGAGGCGCTGGACGGGCTGCCGCGCGGGATCGCCATGCACCCCTGCGGGGTCCTGCTGTCCGACGCGACCCTGCTGGACCGCACCCCTGTGATGCCGACCGGTGGCGAGGGCTTCCCCATGTCGCAGTTCGACAAGGAGGACGTCGAGGACCTCAAGCTGCTCAAGCTCGACGTCCTGGGCGTGCGGATGCAGTCCGCGATGGCCTACGCGGTCGACGAGATCGCCCGCGCCACCGGCGAACGGATCGACCTGGACGACCCGAGCCACGTACCGCCGGGCGACCCGGCCACCTACGAGCTGATCCGCTCGGCCGAGACGCTCGGCTGCTTCCAGATCGAGTCGCCCGGGCAGCGCGACCTCGTCGGGCGGCTGCAGCCCGCCACCTTCCACGACCTGGTGGTCGACATCTCGCTCTTCCGGCCGGGTCCGGTCGCCGCCGACATGGTGGGGCCCTTCATCGAGGCCCGGCACGGCCGCGCCCCGGCGCGGTACCCGCACGAGGACCTGGCGAAGGTGCTGCGCGAGACCCACGGCGTGGTGGTCTTCCACGAGCAGGTGATCAGGATCTTCCACGAGATGACCGGGTGCGGCCTCGCGGCGGCCGACGAGCAGCGCCGCGCCCTGTCCGACCCGGACCGCCGGGGCCGGGTGATGGCCGGGTTCGGCAGCGCCGCGCGGGCCCGCGGATACTCCTCCGACGAGATCCGCCGCACCTCGGAGATCCTCAGCGCGTTCGGCAGCTACGGGTTCTGCAAGGCCCACGCCGTCGCCTTCGCGGTGCCCACCTACCAGTCGGCCTGGCTGAAGGCGCACCGCCCGGCCGCCTTCTACGCCGGAGTGCTCACCCACGACCCGGGCATGTACCCCAAGCGGCTGCTGCTCGCCGACGCCCGGCGGCGCGGGGTGCCGGTGCTGCCGCTGGACGTGAACACGTCCGACGCGGACTACCGGGTCGAACTGGCCTCCGGCAGATGGGGGTTGCGGCTGGGGCTGGCGGACGTGCACGGGATCAGCGAGGCCGAGACGGCGCGGCTGGTGGCCGGCCGGCCGTACTCCTCCCTTCAGGACCTGTGGCAGCGGGCCCGCCCGGGGCGCCCGGTCGCCGAGCGGCTGGCCCGCGTCGGGGCGCTGGACCGCTTCGGCGGCAACCGCCGCGACCTGCTGCTGCAGATCGCCGAACTCCACCGGAAGGGGCGGGCCAAGGGCGCCCACGAGGGCCAGCTCCCGATCGGCGGGGACGAGGCCCCGGCCGCGCCCGCGGGCCTGCCCGACCTGGACGAGAGCGAGCGACTCCGCGCCGAGCTGGGCGTCCTGGGCGTGGACGCCTCCCGTCACCTGATGCACGATCACCACTCCTTCCTGGCGGAGCTGGGGGCCGTTCCGGCCAAGTCCCTGCGGGGGATACGGCACGGGCAGACGGTGCTGGTCGCCGGGGCCAAGGGCGCCACCCAGACCCCGCCGGTCCGGTCCGGCCGGCGTGTCGTCTTCACCACGCTCGACGACGGCACCGGCCTGGTGGACTGCGCCTTCTTCGAGGACAGCCACGAGGCGTGCGCCCACACGGTCTTCCACTCCTTCCTGCTGCTCGTGCGGGGCGTGGTCCAGCGGCGCGGGCCGCAGAGCCTGAGCGTGGTCGGGACCGCCGCCTGGAACCTCGCCGAACTCGTCGAACTCCGCCGCGGCGGGGGCCTGGAGGCGGTCGCCGAGCGGCTCGCCGAGACCCCGGGCGGCGCGGGCGGGGACGCCGGGGAGGACGGAGCCCTCCACCCCGCCGACCGCCGCCGGATCCACTTGTCCACGGGCTACGAGATGCACCCCTGGGCGGATCTGCGGCCCGCGGGCGACACCGCCGCCACCGGCCGCAAGCTGTGGCACTCCAGCCCGGGAAGCGCGGGGTGAGCACCTCGCACGAGGTCGGTCCGACGCCGGCCGGGGTCAGGCCCGGGAGCCTTCCGGGACAGCGGTGTGCGCCACGGCCTTCCGGACGGCGGGGATCAGGTCGGCGAGCCGTTCGAGCTGGTCGCGCTGGGAGCGCAGGTCCAGGGCACCGAGTCGCGCGACGATGTGCCGGGCGCCGGCGGCGACGTACTGTCCGGCCGGCGGCAATTCCCTGCGGGGAATGGCCGGGGACGCTCCGCCGCCGTTACAACAGGTCCGTGGACTTCCCCCGTGCGCTTCGCGAACGGCGCAGCAGCCGTCGTCTCAGCCAGCTCGACCTGGCGCTTCGGGCGGGCACCACGCAGCGCCATCTCAGCTTCATCGAGTCGGGCAGGTCCGTTCCCGGCCGGAACATGGTCGTGCGCCTGGCCGAGTCGCTGGAACTGCCGCTGCGGGAGCGCAACGAGCTGCTGCTGGCCGCGGGGTACGCACCCGCCTACCCCGAGAGCGCGCTCGACGACCCGGTACTGGCTCCCGTGCGCACGGCGATCGGCCACATCCTCCGCGGTCATCTGCCGTATCCGGCGCTGGTGGTGGACCGCGGCGGTGACCTGATCGCCGCGAACACCGCATTCGACCTGATCACCGAGGGGGCCGCTCCAGAGCTGCTCGGCCCCGGCGCGAACATCTACCGCCTCGCGCTGCACCCCGACGGCCTGGCTCCCCGCATCCGCAATCTCGCCGAATGGGCCCGCCACATCCTGGCCCGCCTCGGCCACCTGGAGGAGTTGCAGGCCGAGCTCACGGAGTACGTTCCGCAACTGGACCCGTCTGCCGGACTCCTCGGGTTCGCCGTTCCGCTCCGCCTGTCGTCCTCGTACGGTGAGCTGCGCCTGATGACGACGGTGACCACCTTCGCCACCGCCGTCGACGTGACGCTTGCCGAGCTGAAGCTGGAGGCGTTTCTGCCGGCCGACGCGGCGACAGCCCAGGCACTCTCGGCGGCCGCCGGTCCCCTGGGCGCCTCCGCGCCTGCTGATCAGGCCCCAGGGAACATGTAGTCGGTCGTGATCCGGCCGTCGTCGTCCAGCACGAGAATGTCCACGCCGCCACCCACCACCTCGTCGGTCCCGGTGGACACGGTCTCCCAGCCGAACTTGACCACGCCCTTGAGGCGCACCGCATCGGCGCGGGCCCGGAAGGTGAAGCCCTGCTTCTCGACGAACCGCTCGTGGCTTCGTGCCACCCGGGCCTCGATGGCGTCGTACCCCTTCGCTTCCAACGTCGTGTGGTCGAAGCCGAGTTCTGATGCGATCTGTCTGATCTCCACGGGTGGGTGAAGGACATGCGTGCCGTTCTCGGCCCACAGCCGCTCGATGGCCGCGCGCCGTTCGGCGGCGTCCGACAGCGTCCACTGGGCGATGTAGCGGTCAGCCAGCTGCTGCGGGTCGATCTCGATCATCCGAAACTCCTTGCCGGGCGGGTCACGTCGGACCAGATCGTGCGACGGGCAGCGGCGATCGACAATTCCCGGCAGGGAATGGGCGCTCGCAGCAGGCCCCTTCGGCGCTCGGACCCGGCACCGCGGCAGCTCGCTCGCGGACGTCCCCCTCGGCGGGCCGCCACGACTTTTTACTCACCCGCAGCTAGTCAGCTCCTTCCTACCCGTGCGTAACTTGTCATGAGCCCAGCAAGAGTGATCCGGATCACAGGATGGGCGTGCGTCGTGCTGCGACCCGTTTCCTACCTGCGAGGAGATCACATGAGGCTGCCCTGGCGACGGCTCCTGGCCGCGCTCTGCCTGGCGACCGCGACGGCGGTCGTCCCCACCGCCGCGTCGGCCGCCTCCGCGCCGTCCAGCGGATGGAACGACTTCTCGTGCCGCCCCTCGGCCCAACACCCGCGCCCTGTCGTGCTGGTGCACGGCACGTTCGCGAACGGCACCGACAACTGGCTCGCCTTCGCCCCGTACCTGGAGGCGCGCGGATACTGCGTCTTCTCGTTCGACTACGGCATGCTGCCGGGGGAGTCGCTCATCGGCGGGCTCGGCCCGATCGCCGGTTCCGCCCAGCAGTTGTCGGACTTCACCGACCGCGTCCTCGCCGCCACCCATGCCGCCAAGGTCGACATCGTCGGCCACTCGCAGGGCGGCATGATGCCGCGCTACTACCTGAAGTTCCTCGGCGGGGCGGCCAAGGTGAACGCCCTGGTCGGCCTGGCTCCGGACAACCACGGGACGACACTGGACGGGCTGACCGCGCTGCTGCCGTACTTCCCCGACGCCTCCGGCTTCCTCCAGGCCTCGCTTCCCGGGCTGGCGGACCAGATCGCCGGATCGTCCTTCCAGCAGCAGTTGAACGCGGGCGGGGACACCGTGCCCGGCGTGCACTACACGGTGATCTCGACGATCTACGACGAGGTCGTGACCCCGTACACCACCCAGGCACTGTCCGGCCCGGACGTGCACAACGTCGTGCTGCAGAACCTCTGCCCCGTCGACGTCTCCGAGCACGTGACCATCGGGCTGACCGACCGCATCGCCTTCCACGAGGCGGCGAACGCCCTCGATCCCGCGCACGCGACGCGGACCACCTGCCTGTCGGCGTTCAGCTAGCCCACGGCGGGGATATCCGGGAGCCGTCGGCCAGCGTGGCCTCCAGCCCGACGCTCGTGGTGACCCACATCGCGGCCGGCTCCTCCGTGGGATTGGCCACGCCCAGGGAGGAGCCGGGCGGCGCGACCGCGGCGTCGCCCGGGCGCAGCACCCGCGCCTCGCCGTCGATGGTCAGTTCCAGCGTGCCGGACAGTACGAGGAAGACCTCCTCGCGCGAGATCCGGTGGGCCGGTCCCGCGGTGCCGGCCGGCACCTCGCCGCGCCAGGCGCACAGTTCCGTGCTGCCGAGCGCGGAGGCGGCGTACGAGACGAAGCGCACGCCGTGCAGTTCATGGACGACGGCGTCGTCCGCGGTGGTGAATGGCATGTCGAACCCCCTGATGTGCGTGGGAGCGCGTCACCTGCGCAGGTATGTGCCCGGGAAATCTGCGCAAGTAACTTGCTCAAGTTCCTTGCCTATATATTCAAGGAGCTTGCGCACTGTGTCAAGCTGGTCCCGTGAACCGATCCGACGCCATGAGCCTGACGATGGCCCTGCTGACCGCGACCACCGTGCTCGTCGACGACATCCACAGCGGCGTGGTGGCACGGGGGTTCACCGATCTGCGGCCCACGCACGGCTTCGTCTTCTCCCGGCTGTCGGCGGCCGGCGGCACGGTCACCGAGATCGCCGAGCACCTCGGTGTCACCCGCCAGGCGGCCAGCCAGATCGTCGACGAGCTCGCCGCGAAGGGCTATGTCGAGCGCCGGCCGCATCCCGCCGACGCCCGCGCCAGGCTCGTCGTCCTCACCGCCCGCGGCAGGCGCTGCACCCGCGCCGCGGAGGAGGCCATCGTCGACGCGCTGGAGAGCTGGCAGGACATCCTCGGCGAGCGGCGCCTGGTGGCCATGCGCGACGAACTCGCGCGGCTGGCTCCCGGCGGACCCCTGCGGCCCACCTGGTGAACGGCCGTGCTGTCAGTGCCGGGTGACAGGCTTCCCGCATGACCGCCGAGCGCCGCACCGACACCACCGACCACTGCACCGCGGCCGGCGGGGACGGCCGCCGCTACTGGGACGACGCCGCCGCGCACTTCGACGACGAGCCCGACCACGGCCTGCGTGACCCGCGGGTCCGCGACGCCTGGGCGGCACGGCTGCGGTCATGGCTGCCCGTGGAGCCGTCCGACGTCCTCGACCTCGGATGCGGCACGGGCAGCCTCGCGCTGCTCGCGGCCGGGCAGGGCCACCGGGTGACCGCCCTCGACCGCTCGGAGCGGATGGCCGAGCGGGCCCGGGAGAAGCTGAGCGGCACCGGGACGCGGGTGCTCGTCGGGGACGCCGCGCTGCCGCCGGTCGCCGCGGGCGCCTACGACGTGGTGCTCGTCAGGCACCTGCTGTGGGCGCTGCCGGAACCCGAGAGCGCGCTGCGCCGCTGGGCGGGGCTGCTGCGGCCGGGCGGCCGGCTCGTCCTGGTCGAAGGCCGCTGGGGCACGACCACCCCGGTGGGCATCCCCGCCGACACCCTGGCCGCGCTGGCCGCCCCGCTCGGCGGCGTGACCCGGATCGAACAGCTCGGCCACGCCGAGGAGTTGTGGGGACGCGCGGTCGGCGACGAGCGGTACGCGGCGGTGATCAGGCCGGCCGCACCCCGGCGGCACGCCGAGATCGTCGACGTCCACCTCATCCTGCGGCGCGGCGACGAGATCCTGCTGGGCCGCAGGGCGGGCACCGGATACGCCGACGGGCTGCTCGGCGTCCCCTCGGGGCATCTGGAGGCGGGCGAGGACGTCAGGAGCGGCATGATCCGCGAGGCGCACGAGGAGATAGGCGTCGAGCTGGCTCCCGGCGACCTGGAGGCGGTGGTCGTGATGCAGCACCGGGCGCCGCACGGCGAGTCGAGGATCGGCTGGTTCTTCGCCGCGGACCTGCCCGCGGGCTCCCCGGAACCGGTCAACCGCGAGCCGGACAAGTGCGCGGGCATCGGCTGGTACCCGCTGGACGACCTGCCGCACGACATGGTGGCGTACGGCCGCGCGGGCCTGGAGGCGTACCGGGCCGGACGGCCGTTCGTCCTCCACCTGCACGAGCCGGGCGACTCCATAGCCCACGATCCGGCGGGGCCCGGCCGGATGCGGCTCCTGTAGCCCGCGGGCTGTGCCAGGATCCGGACATGAGCCTGAAGATCACCATCGACCCCGAGGCGGCCACCGCTCCGTACGAGCAGCTGCGCGGGCAGATCGCGGAGGAGGCGCGCGCCGGCCGCCTCCCCGTCCACTACAAGCTGCCCACCGTCCGGGGCCTCGCCGAGGAACTCGGGCTCGCCGCCAACACGGTGGCCAAGGCGTACCGGGCCCTGGAGGAGGACGGGGTGATCGAGACCCGCGGGCGGCACGGCACGTACATCGCCGCCGGGGACGCCCGGGCCCGCGAGGTGGCCGCGGCGGCGGCCGCCTTCGTGGAGCGCGCCCGCCGTCTCGGCCTGGACCGGGCCGGCGCCCTGGCCGCGGTCGAGGAGGCGCTGCGCGCCGCCTACGGCGACGGCCCGGCCTGACGGGCGGCCAGACTCCGTCCGCGTCTGTCCGGTTATGCCGGATATCCAATGGCATGCGCGGTGTTGGAGGGGCTTGCGGGGCCAGAGGTGGCGAATCCCACAGTTGGCAGGCAAGGTGCATCCCTGAGAGTTGTCGGGGAACACGACGTCTGCCCTGCCGTCCACCGGCAGCCCCCACCCCCTACAGGAGGCACCAGCGCATATGAGTGACGTTGTCCGTGAGGACGTGACGCGAAGCAATCCGGCCACGGTCGCGGAGGCGGCTCCGACCGCCCCACCCCCCTCCGGTGCTCCGCACGAGACGGGCTCACGGACCGCCGCCGGCGCCGGGCAGGGCCGCAGACCCCGGTCGGCGAAGCGGCTGCACGTCCTGGACGGGCTGCGGCTCGTCGCCGCGCTGATGGTCGTCGGCTACCACTACATGGGCTACGACGACTGGTTCCGCTCGCCCTGGGGCGCCTCCACCGCGTCGGTCTTCCCGACCGCCCACGCCGCCGCCGTGTACGGCTGGCTGGGGGTCGAACTGTTCTTCCTGATCAGCGGGTTCGTGATCTGCCTGTCCTGCTGGGGGCGCACGCCGCGGCAGTTCGCGGTGTCCCGCTTCATACGCCTGTACCCGGCGTACTGGTTCGGTGTCGCCGCCACCTCGGCGGTCCTGCTGCTGCGCCCCGGCGGCTGGGACGGCAAGCCGAACGACATCCTCACCAACTTCACGATGCTGCAGGAACCCATCGGCGCCCGGGACGTCGACGGCGTCTACTGGTCGCTGTGGGTGGAGCTGCGCTTCTACCTGCTGTTCGCGATCATCGCGGTCGCCGGCCTGACCTACCGGCGCGTCGTCCTCTTCTGCGCCGCGTGGCTGCTGGCCGCGGCCCTGGCGCCGAGCTCCGGCCTGGATCTGCTGAACCTGCTGGCGGTACCCGAGTACGCCCCCTTCTTCGTCGGGGGCATCCTCATCCACCTCATCGGCCGGTTCGGCACCGGGCGACCGGAGTTGTGGCTGATGCTGGGCATGTCCTGGCTGATGGCCCAGGACTCGCTGGCCCAACTCGTCTCGGACGCCGAGCAGTCCGTTGGCGGGGGACTGTCGTGGGGGATAGCGCTCGCCATCGTCACGCTGTTCTACGTGTTGATGCTGGCCGCCGCGCTGGGCCGCCTGGACTTCTTCAACTGGCGCGTGCTCGGCGTGGCCGGCACCCTGACGTACCCGCTGTACCTGCTGCACGAGGACATCGGCTGGGAGGTGATCCGGCACACGCACGGGCAGGTCAACGCCTTCGTGCTGATCGCGGTCCTGGTGGCGGTGATGCTCTCGGCCGCCTGGCTGGTCCACCGCTTCGTCGAGCGCCCGGCGGCGTCCCGCCTCAAGGCCTGGCTCGCGTAAGGGCTGCCGGGCGCGGGCTCACCGGCGCGCCGGGTCCTGGGCCGGCCCCGGCCTCGGGCCTTCCGGAAGCCCGGCTCCGGCCGCAGCCGGGGGAGTCATGGGAGCGTCACAGGTAGAGGCCGTCCGACGCCTGGGCGGGAGCGGGCACGGTGGCCGAGGTCCCGCGGCGCAGCGCGTACAGCTCGGCCAGGGTGGCGCCGTCGCGCCCGATCCCCTCGCTCGTGCCCAGCCAGGACACGGCCTCGGCGCGGGTCAGCGGGCCGACCTCGATCCGTGCGAGACAGCGGCCGGGGCGGACCACCGCGGGATGCAGGCGCTCCAGGTCCTCGTTGGTGGTGATGCCGACCAGGACGTTGCGGCCCTGGCCCAGCAGCCCGTCGG
>WRCZ01000209.1 GCA_009783685.1 Actinomycetes bacterium | reverse complement strand
GGCCCTTCGACCAGGCTGGTGCCGAGCGGGGTCAGTCCGTACTCCACGCGCGGCGGCGCCGCGCGGAAGGCGCGGCGCTCGATGAGCCCGTTGCCGAGCAGGCGCCGCAGCGCCTCGGTCAGGACCTTGTCGCTGATCCCGCCCGCGAGCGTCCGCAACTCGGCCCGGCGCAGCCGGCCTTCGCCGAGCCCGGCGAGGATCACCGGGTCCCATGTGTGGGAGAACAACTCGGTGGCCGCGCGCAGCCGGCAGTCCACGAGCAGCCGCACGCACCCGTCGTCGTCCATGCCCCCAGTGTCCCGCAGCCGATTCCTACCGTCCGGTGCGCGTCGGCTTTCCTACGGTGGCGCCAAGCGCGGCGGCCGCTCCCGGAGGCCGCCGCCCGCACCCCTGGAGCGCAGGTATGAACATCGGCATCCTCGGCACCGGAACGCTCGCGACGGCCCTGGGCACGGCCTGGGTACGGGCCGGGCACGACGTGGTGGTGGGCGGCCGCTCACCGCGGAAGGCGGCCGAGGCCGCCGCGCGGATGACGGCCTCGGCGCCCGGCGCCGGCACCGCCCGCGCCGCGGAGACCGTCGCGGCGGCCACCGGACGCGACGCGGTCCTGCTCGCGGTCAGCTGGTCCGGGGTGCCCGACATCCTGGCGGCGGCCGGTGCGGCCGCGGGTTCGCTGGCCGGCACCCCGCTGATCGACCCGGTCAACGCGGTGGACCACGGCGTCGGCGAGCACCTGGTCGCCGACGGCCGCGCCGCCGCCGAGCACATCGCGGACCTCGCGCCGGGCGCGCGCGTGGTGAAGGCGTTCCACCTCTTCCCCGCCGCCCAGTGGTCGGAAGGCCGCGAGTCGGTCACCGTGCCGATCGCGGGCGACGACGAGGCCGCCCTGCGCACCGTGTCCGCCCTGGTCCGCGACGCGGGCGCCGAGCCGGCGGTGGTCGGACCGCTGCGCCGCGCCCGCCAGTTGGAGGAGGCCGCGGGCCTGGTCATCGCGCTGGTCTTCGCCGGCCACGACCCGAACGCGGCCGTCCCTCGGGTGCCCGCACGGACCGACGTGGCCTGAGCGCACGGCCGGCCGCCGCGACCGCCTCGGTGCCGCGCACCCGCGGCCCGAGGGGGAATCCCCCGCGAACCCTTGCCTCGAACAGGCCGTCGCAGTAGGTTCCCTGAGCCGTGTGACAACGATGTCATACCGGCGGGACATGCAGCGCGCGCAGCGAGGGGCCGATATGCGGCGGCGAATACTCAACGTTCATCCCATCAGAGTCATGGTCACGGCAGCGCTCGTGATCGCCGGCCTGACGGCCGTTCCCGAGGCCGCCGGCGCGGCCGCCGCACCCGCGGATCCGGCCGGCCTGGTCGCGCCGCTGGCCGGCACCGCGGGGGGCGGCGGGACCTACCCCGGCGCCGCACTGCCGTTCGGCATGGTGCAGTTCAGCCCGAACACCGAATCGGCCGAGGGCGGCGGCTACGAGTACACGAACCCGAAGACCTGGGGCTTCGGGCTCAACCACCTGTCCGGTCCTGGCTGCGCCGCCATGGGCGACGTGACGTCGCTGCCGCTGACGGGCGCGGTGACGTCGCTCGATCCGCACGCCAACGAGGTCACCATCGACCACGCCACGGAGGACGCGCACCCGGGCTCGTACGCCGTCGACCTCGCCGGTGTGCACTCCGAGCTCACCGCGACGACCCGCACCGGCTGGGCGCGGTACACGTTCCCGAGCGGCTCCACGCCCGGCGTGCTGGTGAGCCCGGGCGGCGGGTTCCGCGGCGTCTCCTCCGCGAGCATCGACGTCGTCGGCGACCACACCGTCGAGGGGACCGTCGGTACGTACGGGTACTTCAACACCTGCCCGTCCAAGAGCTACAACCGCTACACCGTCTACTTCTCGATGCAGTTCGACCAGCCGTTCAGCTCGTTCGCCACCGGCAGCGGCACCACCGTCAGGACCGGGCAGGCGTCCACCACCGGCACGGGCGCCGGGGCGTACCTGTCGTTCGGCAGCCGTGACGTCGTCGCCAAGGTCGGCATCTCGTACGTCTCGCTCGACGGGGCGCGCGGCAATCTCGCCGCCGAGGGCACGACCGGGTTCGGCTTCGACGGCGTCCGGTCGGCCGCCGCGTCGCAGTGGAACTCGGTCCTGTCGCGCGTCGCGATCCAGGGCGGCACCGACGAGCAGCAGCGGACGTTCTACACGGCGCTGTACCACTCGTTGCTCGACCCCAACGTGTACTCGGACGCGAACGGCGACTACACGGGCTTCGACGGCGCGGTGCACCACGAACCGGCCGGGCACGCGCACTACACGGCGTTCTCCATGTGGGACACCTACCGGGCCCAGCAGCAGGTCCTCGACCTGGTCGCGCCGGAACACGTCGCCGACATGGCGCACAGCCTGCTCGAGGACGCGCAGCAGGGCGGCTGGATGCCGAAGTGGCCCTACGCGCAGTACTACACGAACGAGATGGTCGGCGACCCGGCGGCGAACCTGCTCACCGACGCGTACCTGAAGGGCCTGGTGCGCCCCGAGGACGCCCGCCCGATCTACGACGCGCTGGTCAAGAACGCGACCCGGCTCCCCGACCCGTCGCAGACGCCGTTCGAGGGCCGCACCGGGCTCGCCGAGTACCTCAACGGGGGTTACGTGCCGCTGGGGAGCACCGGCGACTACACGACGGCGGCGTCCGACCAGCTCGAATACGGCGTCAACGACTGCTCGTTGTCGCTCTACGCGAGCAAGCTGGGCGAGCACGCCGATGCCGCCCGGTTCCTCGACCGCTCGCAGTCGTACGTGAACGTCATCAACCCGCAGACCGGCTTCGTGCAGCCGCGGCGGGCCGACGGCACGTGGCTCACGCCGTTCGACCCCGCGAAGGAGAACGGGTTCAAGGAGGGCTCGGCCTGGCACTACACGTGGCTGGTTCCGCAGGACGTGACGGGGCTGGCGAAGGCGCTCGGCGGGGTCGGCCCGACGGTCGCGAAGCTCGACCAGTTCTTCTCGTACGAGCAGCTGGCCGCGAACCCCGCGGGGGTCGCCGCCACCAAGTGGGGCGCCGAGGACCAGTACAACCCGTACAACGAGACGGACCTGCAGGCCCCGTACCTGTACAACTACCTGGGCCAGCCGTGGAAGACGCAGGACGTGGTGCGCGCGGCCGAGACCCTGTACGGCACCAGCCCGACCGGGGTCACCGGCAACGACGACCTCGGCACGATGTCGAGCTGGTACGTGCTGTCGTCGCTCGGGCTGTACCCGTTCTTCGCCGGCGGTGACCAGTACGCGGTGACGAGCCCGCTGTTCACCCATGCCGTCGTGCACCTGCAGCAGCCCTGGTACCACGCCTCGCAGCTGGTGATCGACGCGCCCGGCGCGTCGGCGTCCCACCGCTACATCAAGGGCCTGACGGTCGACAACGCGCCCGTGGACACCAGCGTCATCAGCCACCGCGCCATCCAGTACGGCGCCACGCTGCACTTCGACCTCGGGGACCAGCCGAGCGACTGGGCCACGGGTTCCGGCACGCCGGTCTCCCCGTGCTCGGCCACGGCCCACACGGCCGACGTGCGGATCACCGGCGTCACGTCCGCGCCCGGTGCCGCCGGGGACGCGGGCACGATGACGGTGCGGCTCACCAACTCCGGTACCACCGCCGCGAACCGCGTGACGATCGGCGCGAAGGGACCGTGGGCGGTGCCCTCGGCCACGCTTCCGGCGATCGCGCCCGGCCACTCGGCGACGGCCACGCTCAAGGTCACCCCGCCGTCGGACGCCAGGCCCGGCAGCTACCCGCTGACGGTCACCGCCGGCTGGTCGAGCAACTCCGGGAGCGGCAGCGCGCTGAGCACCTTCACGAGCGCGCCGTACCAGGTGGCCGCCGGCTCCCTGTCGCAGCTCTTCGACACGGTCGGCACCAGCCCGGACGCCGACCGGAGCGTCGGCAACCTCGACGGCGGCCACAACAGCCTGTCCCGGGACGCCCTCGCGGCGGCGGGTCTGACGCCGGGCGCCTCCGTCCCCGCCGGCGGTGCCACGCTCACCTGGCCGGCCGGCGCGGCGGGTCAGCCGGACGACGTGGTGGCCGCCGGCCAGGCGATCCGGTTCCCGGAGCCGGCGAACGCCGGCACGCTCGCGTTCCTCGCGACCGCGGGGTCCGGCGGCCCGATCAACGCCACCGGGCAGATCGTCTACACCGACGGCACCGTGCAGCCGTACACGCTGCACGTGAGCGACTGGACGATGCACCACGACGCGGACCAGCTGCTCGCCGGCGAGACGGTCGCGGCCAGGATGTCCTACCGCAACCTGGCCTCCGGCCCGCAGCAGACGAGCACGTACGTGTTCGCCGTCACCACGCCGGTCGACGCGTCCAGGACGGTCGCGTCGGTCGTGCTGCCGTCCGGCTACTCGGGCCGGCTGAACCTGTTCGCCATGGGGTTCGCCCCGGCGCAGTGACCCGCCGAACCGCGAGCCCGCCCGCCCCGGACCTGGTCCGGGGCGGGCGGGCTCGGGGGTGGGGGCGACGGCGGGCCGCCCCGTGGTGCGGGGCTACATCGGCACGATGTTGACGGCCTGCGAACTCTTGGGCGCGGCCCCGACGTCGTACTGGACCTTCTGGTTCTCGTCGAGGCTCTTGAAGCCGTCCTTGCGGATCTCGCTGTAGTGGGCGAGGAGTTCCTCGCCGCCGTCGTCCGGGACGATGACGCCGAAGCCCTTCGCGTCGTTGAACCACTTCACGGTGCCGGTAGGCATGTCTCCCCCAGGAAAGGCCGGCGGGCCGCGGCGGCCGGGTGGCCCGGCAGCGCGGCGCTGTTGTCCCCCACAGTGTGGCACCGAACGGGTCGTCCCCGTGGCCGGTCGGAGGGTGTTCAGCCGGTTCCGGCCGACGGGGCCGGCCGCACCTCGACGTTCGCGCGGGTGCCCCAGCCGGTGCGGGCGCAGGTCGCGACGCCGTACCACTTCAGGGCCCGCAGGACCACGGTGCTCCACAGCATGGCCAGCGGGGCGAGGGCGAAGACCCCCAGTTGCCGGCGCAGGGACTGCCCGTGGCGGCGGATCGTGAGGTACCGCAGCGACTCGACGTAGGAGATGGTCACCGGGACGACGACGAACATCCACAGCGGCACGCCCACGACGAAGGGCTGGACGAGGAACAGCCACGCGAACACCAGCCCGCAGGTCACGGCGAGGAAGATGTGCACCAGCTGCGTCCAGAACGCGTACTGGCTGAGCGGGAGGTAGCGCAGTCGCCAGCAGGTGCGGATCGCCGAGCCGCGCATCCACCGCAGTTGCTGGCGGACGTGATGGCTCAGCGTCTCCGGCTGCGCGGCCAGCGCGAACGCGGTGGGCTGCTGCACGGTCCTGCCGCGGAGCTTGGCGAACAGCGTCAGCATCGAGTCGTCGGAGAAGTGCACCGTGCGCCCGAGGAAGGTCTCGTGGAGGTAGGCGTGGGTGTGGTCGCGGAGGATCGCCGCCCGATAGGCGGCCAGGACCCCGGTGTTGACGGTGACGGAGCGGAGCACCGACTGGGAGGAGCGCTCGGTCAGCTGCCAGGTGGTCATGTAGAGGTCCATGCACCGCGTCAGCAGGTTGCGCTCCGCGTTGGCGGCCAGCACCACCCCGGCCACCGACTGCACCCGCGGGTCGGCCATCGGCTGCAGCATCTGCGCCACCGCCTCGCGGTCCAGATCGGCGTCGGAGTCGATGGTCAGGAAGATGTCCGCGGCCCGGGCGCGCTCGCTCGCCGTCACCTGCGCGGACCGCTTGCCGCGGTTCGGCGTCCGCTGCCAGCTCGCCTCCACCCCCTGCCGCGCGCACGCCGCCGTGAACCACTCCTGCTGCGCGGTGTAGTCGACCTTGCTGCCGTCGTCGACGACGTGGACCGAGTCCGGTGGCCGGGACTGGTCGAGCAGCGACTCCAGGCAGCGGCGCAGGAAGCCCGGGTCCTCGTTGTACAGCGGCACCAGCACGGCGACGTGGTAGCGGTCGAGTTGCTGCTGCTGCCCGGGCCGGGCCCGGTGGGGCCGTTCCAGGTACGCCAGCACGGTCTGCCACAGGAGCCAGGCGAACGTGGCCGTGTACAGGGCGGTGAACGCCGGTGCGCTGCCCGACGGCAGGTCCACCCACGCCTCGACCTTGCGGACCAGCAGGTACACCAGGACGACCGCCGAGACGCCGAGGCAGGTGACGACCCGCCTGCGCAACGCCGACGCCGCTGTGACACGGGCCAAGACGCACCTTCCGATCGCTCGCGGGCCGCGGACGGGGGCCTGCTCAGTCCTGGACGCCGCGCCCGCGGCGCCACATCAGCCGCAGGGCCGCGGCCGCCACGACCACCAGCGCGACCGCGACCAGCAGCAGCCACTTCTCGTTGACGGCCACGCCGAAGACCGTCATGGTCCCCAGGCCCGTCTGAGCCAGCTGACGCCCCTCGGACATACGTGCCTCCCGCGCTCCGGATTCCCTGGCGAGCCCGCCGGCTCGAAGATCCCCGCTGCCCGCCGGCCGGGCTGGACACCTGGATGTATCCCGTTCGCGGGGCGCGGGGCATTCCCCTCGCCGCGGGGTTCCCCCGCCTGGCCCAGCTCCGGCCGCCGCGACGCGACCGCGTCTCCCCGTCCGCAGTAGCCCGCCGGGCGGCGCATGCGCGGCCGGGGGTGAATGGGGGGATCACCCGCAGGCAGTACGCGACGCGACGCCATCAGGAGGATCCATGACCTCGGCACACACGGCGAAACCGGCGACGGGGGCACAGGCCACCGGTCACGCGGCGGACGCCGCCGACGCGGCCGATGCCGACCGCGGGTTCGTCGCCGCGCTGGTGCCCGGCGTCGTCAAGGCGGCCGACGGCCGGGTGGTCTGGGACAGCGACGCGTTCGCGTTCCTGCGCGAGACCGTCCCGGCCCCGACGGTGCACCCCGGCCTGTGGCGGCAGTCGGCGCTGTGCGCGCGGCAGGGGCTGTACGAGGTGACCGAGGGCGTCTACCAGGTCCGCGGCCTGGACCTGTCGAACATGACCCTGGTGGAGGGCGAGCGCGGGGTCGTCGTCGTGGACCCGCTGGTGTCGGCGGAGACGGCCGCGGCGGCGCTGGGCCTGTACCGGGACCGTCGCGGCGACCGCCCGGTGACGGCCGTGGTCTACACCCATCCGCACGTCGACCACTTCGGCGGCGTGCTGGGCGTGATCGCACCCGACGACGTCGAGGCCGGTGTGCCGATCGTCGCCCCGGAGCACTTCATGGAGCACGCGGTCTCCGAGAACGTCTACGCCGGCACGGCCATGATCCGGCGCGGCATGTACTTCTCCGCGCTCGGCACCGATGTCGGTCCCGAGGGCCAGGTCGGCATGGGCCTGGGGCTGACGACGTCGTCCGGCTCCGTCGGCCTGCTCCCGCCGACGCTGGAGATCACCCGCACCGGGCAGGAGGAGGTCCTCGACGGCGTCCGGTTCGTCTTCCAGCTGACGCCGGGCACGGAGGCACCGGCGGAGATGAACTTCTACCTCCCGGACCGGCGCGCGCTGTGCACCGCCGAGAACGCCTGCCACACCCTGCACAACCTGCTGACGCTGCGCGGCGCCCAGGTCCGCGACGCGCGGATGTGGTCGCGCTACCTCAACGAGACGATCGAGCTGTTCACCGGCGAGGGCCGGGCCGAGGTCGTCTTCGCGTCCCACCACTGGCCGGTGTGGGGGTCCGAGCGCCTGGTGGCGTTCCTGACCGAACAGCGGGACCTGTACGGCTACCTGCACGACCAGACCCTGCGCATGATGAACGGCGGGGCCACCGGCATCGAGATCGCCGAGGCGATGGAGCTCCCCCCTGCGCTGGAGCGGGCCCGGCACGCCGGCGGCTACTACGGCTCGGTCTCCCACAACGTGAAGGCCGTCTACCAGCGCTACATGGGCTGGTTCGACGGAAACCCCGCCCACTTGTGGCAGCACCCGCCGGCCGAGCAGGGCCGCCGCTACGTGACCGCGCTCGGCGGGCCCGGGCCCGCGCTGGCGGCCGCCCGGCGGTTCGCCGACGACGGCGACCTGCGCTTCGCCGCCGAACTCGGCTCGCACCTGGTCTTCGCCGACCCCGACGACCGGCAGGCCCGCACGTTCCTGGCCGATGTCCTGACGCGGCTCGGCCACGGCGCGCAGAACGCCACCTGGCGCAACTACTACCTCGAGGGCGCCTTCGAACTGCTCAACCCCGTGCCGCGCACCGCCATCGCGCTGGCCGCGAGCATGGCCTCGGCGTTGAGCGTGTCCCAGGCCCTCGACACCCTCGCGATCCGCGTCAACGGGCCGCGCGCCTGGGACGAGACCCTGAGCATCCTGTGGAAGATCACCGACACCGGCGAGACGCACCGCATGGTCCTGTCCAACGGCGCGCTGATCCACCACCCCGACCCCAGGGACACCACCGCGGACCTCACGCTCACCCTGGACAAGGCCCAACTGCCGCGCCTCCTCGCCGGCGGCGGCCTCGACGGCGTCACGCACGAGGGCGATCCCGCCGTCCTGACCCGCCTCACCGCCCTCCTCGACGACCCCGACCCCGATTTCGCCATCGTCGCTCCCTGAGCACCGGGGTGCGGCCGCAGGCCGGACCGGGCGCGCGCACCACGCGAGGGGGGGGAGAGCCGGGTCGGCCCTCCCCCGGCGGGTCAGTGGCCGCGCCGCACCCACTCGTCCAGGTGCGGTGCCTCGGCCCCGATGGTCGTGGTGTCCCCGTGCCCGGTGTGCACCACGGTGTCCCCGTCCAGCGTGAGCAGGCGGTCGCGGATGGACGCGATGATCGTCGGGAAGTGCGAGAACGACCGGCCCGTCGCACCGGGGCCGCCGGCGAACAGGGTGTCGCCGGAGAACAGCGCGCGGCTGCCGGGCAGGTGGAGGCAGACCGAGCCTGGCGAGTGCCCGGGGGTGTGGAGCACGTCCAGCGCGGTCCCCGCCACCTCGATCCGCGCCCCGTCGGCGGTCTCCACGAACGTCCGCTCCGGGTGGGTCATCTCCCACAGCTCGCGGTCCGCCGGGTGCAGCAGGACCGGCGCGTCGAGGCGGTCGCCGAGCTGGGGCGCGACCGAGATGTGGTCGTTGTGCCCGTGGGTGCAGACGATCGCCACGACGTGGCGGCCGCCCACCGCCTCCGCGATCGCGGCGTCGTCGTGGGCGGCGTCGATGACGACGACCTCGCGGTCGTCGCCGACGAGCCAGACATTGTTGTCGACCTCCCACGAGCCGCCGTCGAGGGCGAAGACCCCGCTGGTGACGACGCGCTCGATGCGCGGGGCGCCGCTCACAGGACCACCACCGAGCGGAGCACCTTGCCGGCGTGCATGGTGGCGAAGGCGTCCTCGACCGCGTCGAGGCCGATGCGCTCGCTGACGAACTTCTCCAGCGGCAGGCGGCCCTGCTGGTACAGGTCGACGAGCACGGGGAAGTCGCGCTCGGGCAGGCAGTCGCCGTACCAGGACGACTTGAGGCTGCCGCCGCGGGCGAAGAAGTCGAGCAGCGGCATCTCCAGGCGCATGTCCGGGGTGGGGACCCCGACGAGGACGACGGTGCCGGCGAGGTCGCGGGCGTAGAACGCCTGCTTCCAGGTCTCGG
>WRCZ01000208.1 GCA_009783685.1 Actinomycetes bacterium | reverse complement strand
GGCCCACTTCACGAACAGAGCCGCACGCACAGTTCCGAGGAGATACTCCCGTGGCGGCCCCGACCCCACCCACCGAACGTGCACCGCCAGGGGCGCGAGGAACTGCGCGACAAGCCCCAACGAAGCCGTTCGACGGCAAAGCACCCCCGCGGGGCACCCCGGATCCCGCAAGGGGGCGCGGATGATGGGAGAAGCAGGGGCGGGGCAGCTCAAAAGGCGGAGCCCACCGCACCTCAGGGGGAGCCGTGACATCTGTCATGCCGAGGTGGGGATTTCCCGCTCTGCCGGTGGCCCCGCCGCCACAGCGAGACTCAGCGCATGGCTCACACCCTCACCCGTCACCAGGCCGCCCCGGCAGCGCCGGCAACCCCGGCCACCCCCGAGTTCAAAGCCGTGCCCGTCTGGTTCTTCGCCTTCGAGGGGCTGATGGGCGCCTCCTACGACGTGGTCAAGTCCAGCCACTACGGCTGGACCGTGCTGGCCGTCGGGCTCGCCGTGAACCTCGTGCTGGCCCGCACCGTGCTGCGCGGCCGGCTGAAGACGGCCAAGGCGATCCTCAAGGGCAAGCGCACCCGGCTGCTGGCCATCGGCCTGATCGCGCTGCGCGTCGGCCTGCACGCGGTGCTCGGCGTGATCGGCATGCAGGCCACCTCGCCCGTCGCCCACACCTGCTTCGCGGTGCTGATGTGCGCCGCCACCGTCGGACTGCTGGCCTTCGACCAGAAGGTGATGCTGCGCGCACTCGACGCCCAGGCCGCCCAGGCCACGGAGGCAGCCGAGCCCGCACCGGCCGAAGCCACGGAGGCCACCGAAGCCACCGAAGCCGCCGCCTGAGGCCACCGCATATGCTGCGACGCAGGTCCCCTCGCCCGTCGCGAAAGGCAGCACGCCATGAGCAGCCCCAGCCCCCGCACCGCCGTGGTCACCGGTGCCAGCAGCGGCATCGGCGCCGCCACCGCCCGCAGGCTCGCCGAGGCCGGGTACCACGTCGTGCTCACCGCCCGCCGCACCGAGCGCCTGAAGGCGCTCGCCGAGGAGCTCTCGGCGGCCGGCCGCAGCGTGGCCGTCCACGCCCTGGACGTGACCGACCGGGCCGCGGTCGACGACTTCGCCGCCGGCCTCGGCGAGTGCCACGTGCTGGTCAACAACGCGGGCGGCGCCATCGGCACCGAGCCGGTCGCCACCGCCGACCCGGCGGACTGGCGCACGATGTACGAGGTCAACGTCCTGGGTGTGCTCCATGTCACCCAGGCCCTGCTGCCCGCGCTGACCGCCTCCGGCGACGGCACCGTCGTGGTGCTCTCCTCCACCGCGGGCCTGGGCACCTACGAGGGCGGCGGCGGCTACGTGGCCGCCAAGCACGGCGCCCACGTCATCGCCGAGACGCTGCGGCTGGAACTGAACGGCCTGCCGGTCCGGATCATCGAGATCGCGCCCGGCATGGTCAGGACCGAGGAGTTCGCCCTCACCCGCTTCCGCGGCGACGCCGAGCGCGCCGCCTCCGTCTATGCGGGCGTCGCCGAACCGCTCACCGCCGACGACGTGGCCGACACCGTCGCCTGGGCCGTCACCCGCCCCGCGCACGTCAACGTGGACCTGCTGGTCCTGCGCCCGCGCGCCCAGGCGTCCAATTCCAAGGTCCACCGGGAGCTCTGACAGGGCCGCCGAGGCGGCTCCGTAGGGTGGGGCCATGGCCTTCACCTCGCCCGATGCCAAGGACCTGCGGTCCCCGGCCCGTTATCTGTGGTGGCTGGTGAGGAGCCAGCGGGGGCGGGTGGTGGCCGGCGCGGCGATCAGCGTCGTGTGGATGGCCGGGCTCACCGTCCCGCCGTACCTGCTGTCCCGGGCCGTCGACGACGGCCTGCGGGCGCACGACACGGGTGCGCTGCTCGGCTGGACGGGCGCGCTGCTCGCGGTCGGCGCGGTCAACGCGGCGGCGGCCATCGCCCGGCACCGCACCATGACCCGCGTCCGGATGAACGCGATGTTCCGCACCGTGCGGGCCACCGTGCGGCAGGCCGCGGGCCTCGGCGACGCGCTGCGCCGCCACACCGACGCGGGCGAGGTCGCCACCATCGCGATGAACGACGTCTACATCGTCGCCAACACCTTGACCGTCACCGGGCCCGGCGTCGGCTCGGTCGTCGGCTACGTGGTCGTCGCCGTGCTGCTGCTGTCCATCTCCCCGCTGCTGGCCGCCGTGGTGCTGGCGGGCGTCCCGCTGGTGGCGGCCACGGTCGGGCCGCTGCAACGCCGGCTGCAGCACGTCGGCACCGGATACCGGCAGCAGCAGGGCGAGTTGACGGGCCTGCTGGTGGACGTGGTGAGCGGCCTGCGGGTGCTGGGCGGGCTCGGCGGCAAGGACGTGTACGCCGAGCGGTACCGGCGGCGGTCGGGCGAACTGCGCGACCAGGGCTACCGCGTGGGGGCCGTCACCAGCTGGGTGGGGGCGCTCGCCACCGGCCTGCCCGCGCTCTTCCTGGCCCTGGTCACCTGGCTCGGCGCCCGCATGGCCGCCGAGGGCTCGCTCGCCATCGGCGACCTCGTCGCGGTGTACGGCTACACCGCGATGCTCGTGGTGCCGGTGAGCTTCTTCATCGAGGCGGGCAACGACATCGCCCGCGGCCTGGTGGCCGCCCGCCGCGTCACCTCCTTCCTGTCCCTGGAGCCCCGCCACCAGGACGGCGCCCACCCGGAACCGGCCCCCGGCGAACCGGCGGTGCTGCACGACCCCGCGTCCGGCGTGGCCGTGGCCCCGGGCACGCTGACCGCGCTGGCCGCCGCCCGTCCCGGCGACTCCGCCGCCGTCCTCGACCGCCTCGCGCGGTTCGCCCCCTCCGGCGCCACCTGGGGCGGCACCCCGTTGCAGGCCGTCCCCCTGTCCCGCGTCCGGGCCCGCATCCTCCTCGCCGACAACGACGCCGTGCTCTTCGGCACGACCCTCCGCGAGGCGGTGGCCGGCCGCGGGACAGGCGGACGGCCCGACGCGGGCGGGGACGGCAAGGCCGCCGCCGTCCGGGGCGAAGGGGACACCGGCCAGGACGCCGAACTGCTCGCGGCGATCCGCACCGCCGTCGCCGAGGACGTCGTCGCGGCGCTGCCCGGCGGGCTGGACGCGCCGCTGACCGCGCGGGCCGGGAACCTCTCGGGCGGCCAGCGGCAACGGCTGCGGATGGCGCGGGCGGTGTACGCCGCGCCCGAGGTGCTGCTCGCCGTCGAGCCGACGTCGGCCGTGGACGCGCTGACCGAGGCCGCGATGGCCGACCGGCTGCGCGCGGCCCGCGCCGGGCTGACCACGGTGGTGGCCACCACCTCGCCGCTGGTCCTGGAGCAGGCCGACACCGTGCTCCACCTCGTCGACGGCCAGGTCGCGGCGGCGGGACCGCACCACGACCTGCTGCACACCGCCCCCGCCTACCGGGCCCTGGTCGCACGCGACACCGGCGCCCCCGAGACGGCGGCACCGTGACCACCCCGCTGCCGGTCGCCGGCCGGGTCCGGGTGCGCCGCGCGGCGCTCGGCGAGATCGCCGCGGACAAGGGCGCGTTCGCCGCGGTGCTGGCCCTCAACGCGCTGGCCGCCGCGGCCGGCCTGGTCGGCCCGTGGCTGCTCGGCGCGATCGTCGACACCGTCAAGCGGTCCACCGGGCACGCAGCGGTGCACACCGTCGACCGGCTCGCGCTGCTCATCGTCGTCGCCACCCTCGCGCAGACCGTGCTGTCCCGGTACGCGCTGTACGCCGGCGCGCGGTTCGGCGAGCGTGCCGCGGCGCGGGTCAGGGAGCGGTTCACCGACCGCGTCCTCGCGCTGCCCGCCGTCGCGGTCGAGCACGCGCCGGCCGGCGACCTGGCCACCCGCGGCACCGCGGACGTCGACTCGGTCGCCGCCACCCTGCGCCTGGCCGCGCCGCAGATGTTCGTCGCGGGCCTGCAGTGCCTGTTCATCGTCGTCGCGGTGCTGCTGCTCGACCCGCTGCTCGGGGCGTGCGGTCTCGCCTGCCTGGCCGTGGTCACCGTCGCCCTGCGCTGGTACCTGCGCCGGGCCCGCGAGGGCTACCTCGCCGAGGGCGCCGCGGACGCGGCGGTGGCCGACACCGTGGCCACCACCACGGTGGGCGCGCGCACCGTCGAGGCCCTGCGGTTGCAGCGGCAGCGGATCGACGCCACCGAGGCGGCGATCGGCGAGGCCCGCCGCGCCCGGCTGCACACCCTGTGGCTGCGCTCGGTGCTGTTCCCGAGCGTGGACCTGGCCACCACGCTGCCGGTCGTGGGCGTGCTGGCGGCCGGCGCCGCGCTCTACGACCGCGGGGCGGTGGGGCTCGGCGCGGTGGTGGCCGCGGCCGTCTACTTCCGGCAGCTGGTCGAGCCGCTGAACGCCGTCCTGCTGTGGGTGGAGCAGGTGCAGAGCAGCACCGCCCGGTTCGCGCGGATCGAGGGCCTGGCCGCGGTCCCCCGTGACGCCGCCCCCGCGGGCCCGGTGCCCGGGCCGGCGGACGACCGGATCGTGGTCAGCGGCGTGCGGTACGCCTACCAGGGCGGCACCGACGTGCTGCACGGCGTCGACCTGGACGTGCGGCCCGGCGAGCGGCTCGCGGTCGTCGGCACGTCCGGCGCGGGCAAGTCCACGCTGGGCCGGCTGATCGCGGGCATCGACCGGCCGCGCACCGGCACGGTCACCGTGGGCGGCGTGCCGGTCGCCGACCTGCCGCCGGAGCGGCTGCGCCGGCAGATCGCGCTCGTCACCCAGGACCACCACGTCTTCCACGACACCCTGCGCGCCAACCTGCTGCTGGCCCGGCCCACCGCCGGCGACGCGGAACTGCGGGACGCGCTCGCCGCGGTGGGCGCCGGGGAGTGGGCCGCGGACCTGGACGCGGTCCCCGACCTCGACGGCCCCCAGGCCCAGCAGCTCTCGCTGGCCCGCGTCCTGCTCGCCGACCCACACACCCTGATCCTCGACGAGGCCACCGCGCTGCTGGACCCGGCGACCGCCCGCAGCACGGAAAGGGCGCTGGCCGCGGCGCTGCACGGCCGTACTGTCATCGCGGTCGCCCACCGCCTGCAGACCGCTCACGACGCCGACCGGATCGCGGTGATGGCCGGCGGCACGGTGACCGAACTCGGCACCCACGACGAGCTGGTGGCCGCCGGCGGGACGTACGCGGCGCTGTGGCACTCCTGGCACGGGGACTGAGCGGCAGCGTCCGGGCGGGGCGGGCGGCGTTGTCGGAGGCCGGGTCCATACTCGTCGGCACGGGAGCCGCGGGCCCCGCACAGGACTGCGAGAGGAAGCCATGGCCGAGGTACTGCTGTTCCACCACGCGCACGGACTGACCGACGGCGTCCAGGAGTTCGCCGAGGTGCTGCGCCGGGCCGGGCACACCGTCCACGTCCCTGACCTGTACGAGGGCCGGGTCTTCGCGGACCTGGACGAAGGCGTCGGCTACGCCAGGAAGACCGGGTTCGGGACCATCCTCGAGCGCGGCGAGGCGGCGGCCGAGGGCCTGCCCGCCGACCTCGTGCTGGCCGGCTTCTCGCTGGGCGTGATCTCCGCGCAGAAGCTGGCGCAGACCCGGCCGGGCGCGAAGGGCGCGCTGTTCTTCCACTCCTGCGTGCCCACCTCGGAGTTCGGCGGCGCCTGGCCCGCGACGGTGCCGGTGCAGATCCACTCCATGGACCGCGACCCGTCGTTCGTCGACGAGGGCGACATCGACGCCGCCCGCGCCCTGGTGGAGAGCGCCCCGGACGTGGCCGAGCTGTTCCTCTACCCCGGCTCCGGCCATCTGTTCGCCGACCCCGGCCTCCCCGACTACGACGCGGCCGCCACCGCCCTTCTCACCTCACGCACCCTGGCCTTCCTCGACGCCAACGGGTGAGGATGGCCCGGCAGGACGGAACGGCGAGGGGCACGGAGACGTGAGGGGGCACTGATGCGCGTGCTGACGTGGAACGTGTGGTGGCGGTTCGGCCCGTGGCAGGAACGGCAGAAGGCGATCCTCGCCGTGCTGGCCGACCTGCGGCCGGACGTCGTGGGCCTGCAGGAGGTGTGGGCCCGCGGCGGGGACAACCAGGCGGAGTGGTTCGCGTCCCAGCTCGGCATGCACTGGACGTGGGCGCCCTCGCCCGCCCCGGAGCGCTGGCAGCGGCGGCTCGGCGACCCGTCGGTCGCGTTCGGCAACGCCGTGCTGAGCCGCTGGCCCCTCGCCGACCGCCAGGTCACGGAGCTGCCGGCCCGCCCGGGCGACGAGGACGGCCGGCTGGCCCTGCACGCGCGCATCGACGCCCCCGGGCACCAGGTGCCGTTCTTCACCACCCACCTCACCTCGGCGTCCGACGCGTCCGCGGTGCGCTGCGAGCAGGTGGCGGCGCTGTCCGGGTTCGTCGCGGAGCACCGCGGCGGCACGGACTTCCCGCCGGTCATCACGGGCGACTTCAACGCCTGGCCGGACTCCGACGAGGTGCGGCGCTTCGGCGGCTACAAGACCGCGCCGGCCGCCCCCGGCCAGGTCTTCGTCGACGCCTGGGAGTACGCGGACCCGGCGCAGCCGTCGGCGACCTGGGACGCGGCCAACCCGTACGTCGCCGAGTCCTTCGACCCGCGGGTCCGCATCGACTACATCCACGTCGGCCCGCCGGGACCCGCCGGCCTCGGCTCCGTCCGCGCCGTCCGCCGCGCCGGCGACGGCCCCGTCGACGGCGTGTGGCCCTCCGACCACGCGGCCGTCCTGGTGGACCTGCGCGACTGACCGCCCCGGGAACCGCCCCGCGTCGCCCCCGCGCCGGCCACACCCGACGTGCCGGCTCAAGCCGTGGCCCGGCCGCCGTGCGGCAGCCCGTGGACAGGGCGGACCGCCGACGGACCGCCTGCGGCTCCCCGGTGAAGCCGCCGGGCACCCGGCCGATGCGTGCCGGCCGTGAGGCAGCCGGTTCGTGGCCGCCTTGTCCAAGTGAGCTGCCGCAGCGGGTCGTTCAGGCGACCGGGACCAGGGTGAGGTAGGCGAGGCCGAGGACGCCGCGGTAGCCGCGCAGCCAGGAGGCCCGGTGGCGGTCGACGCGCTCGCGGGTCTCGTCGGCCAGGGGATGGCCGGGGTGGGCGGCGAGCCACTCCTCGACGTCGGACTGGTAGCCGGACTCGAAGTCGTCCCACTCGGCGGTGCTCGCGGTCTCGATCCAGGCGGGGCGGAAGCCGGCGGCCACCGCGAGGTCGACGAGCCCGGCCAGGTCGGTCAGTTCGCCGGCGTGCGCGCCGGGCCACATGGCGGCCAGTTCCGCGGTGGCGGGGGTGCGCTGCCAGTAGCCCTCGCCGAGCAGCACCCGGCCGCCGGGGGCGACCAGCCGGCGCAACTCGGCGAGCGCCGTGGGGATGTGGCCGGGCGGCTCCTCGTCGCTCAGGGCATGGCTGGCGCCCAGGCACATCACGAGGTCGGCGGGTCCGCGCGCGGTGCCGGTGCCGGACTCCTCGGCGAACTCCACGCGGCCGGCCAACGCGCGGGCCCGGGCGTCGGCCCGTCCGCGGGCCAGGTCCTCGCCGTTGAGGTCGATGCCGACCCCGGTCGCGGACGGCACCGCCTCCAGGACCCGCAGCATCAACTCGCCCCAGCCGCAGCCGACGTCCAGGACCGTCGCGGGCGCGCTGCGGGCCAGGCGCTCGACGATGCGTGCGGCGCGGGCCTCGGAGAGCGGGCCGTGGAAGGTCAGCCGGGTCAGGCGCGGGGGAAGCCCGGCGTCGACGGTGGTGGTGGCGGGGGCTGTGGTGGCGAGTGCGGTGGCGTCAGCGGCGTCGGTCATGGGGGGCCACGCTAACCGCGGGGCCGCCCGCGGGCACGCGGATTTCCCCCCGGGGGCCGCGGCTCATGCCCGCGCGGGGAGACGGCGCGCCCCCGGCTCAGCGGCCGGCCTGCGAGGTGTCGGAGGGGGCGGCGGGCCGGGCCGCGGCGACCGCGTGCGGGTCCGGCAGGGAGCTCTCCTGGGCCTCGTACCAGCGGATCTTGTCGTGCAGGTGCTGCTGCTGGTCGAGCATCGCCGCGATGTGCGCGTCGAGCTGCGTCGCGTGCTCGCGCAGCACCCGCAGCCGCTCGGCGTAGGTGGCCTCGCCGTCCCGGGCCAGTGCGGCGTAGCGGCGCATGTCCGCGATGGGCATGCCGGTGTCGCGCAGGCAGCGCAGCACCCCGAGCCAGTCGAGGTCGTCCTCGGTGAAGACGCGCTGCCCGCCGGTGGTGCGCCGGATGTCGAAGAGCAGCCCGATCCGCTCGTAGTACCGCAGCGTGTCCAGGCTGAACCCGCTGCGGGCGGACGCGGCAGCCGGGGTGTAGGTCGTCGTCACCCGCCCAGGGTGGCACGGCCTCCGGCGCTCCGGAACGGAAACCTTGACCTGGAGCGCGCTCCAGATACGAGAGTTGCCGCCATGACACGACTTCTGGGACGCAGCGGCATCGAGGTGAGCGCCCTCGGGATGGGCTGCTGGGCGATCGGCGGGCCGTACGGCAACAGCAGCACCGAGCAGTTCGGCTGGGGCGAGGTGGACGACGCCGAGTCCACCCGGGCGCTGCACCGCGCCTTCGACCTCGGCGTGACGTTCTACGACACGGCCAGCAGCTACGGCGCGGGCCACAGCGAGAGGGTGCTCGGCGCGGCCTTCCGGGACCGGCGGGACCAGGTCGTCATCGCCAGCAAGTTCGGCCTGGTCTTCGACGAGGGGACCCGGGCCTCCGAGGGAGCCGACGGCAGCCCGGGCTACCTGCGCAGCTGCCTGGAGGGTTCGCTGCGCCGGCTGGGCACCGACTACGTCGACCTGTACCAGCTGCACATCGGCGACCTGCCGCTCGCCCGGGCCCTCGACCTCGTCGGCACCCTGGAGGAGCTGGTCGAGGCGGGCAGCCTGCGGGCGTACGGCTGGAGCACCGACGACCCGGCCAGGGCCGAGGCGTTCGCGGCGCAGGCACCGCACTGCACCGCGATCCAGCACGACATGTCCGTGCTCCGCGACAACCCCGCGATGATCGCGGTGTGCGAGGCGGCCGGCCAGGCCTCGATCAACCGCGGGCCGCTCGCGATGGGCCTGCTCAGCGGCAAGTACCACGACCGGCGGCAGGTGGCCGCGGACGATGTGCGCCGCATGGACTACGGGTGGATGACGTACTTCCGCGACGGCGCCGGCAGCCCGGAGTGGCTCGCGGCGATCGACGGCATCCGCGACGTCCTCACCAGCGGCGGCCGCACCCTCGCCCAGGGCGCGCTGGCCTGGCTGTGGGCACGCAGCGCGGCGACCGTGCCGATCCCGGGCTTCCGCAGCGTCGCCCAGGTCGACGAGAACGCCGGCGCGCTGGCCCACGGGCCGCTCGGCGCGGAGGAGTTCGGGCAGGTGGAGAAGCTGCTGGCGGCGACGCGCCAGGCGGACTGACCCGCCGGGACCGCCTCCCTTGCGGCGCCCGCGGCATCAGGGGCGGGGCGGGGCCGGGCCGGGCAATTTCCGGTCCTGGTCCCGCCGCGCCGGCTACGGGGTCCTCCGATCCGCCGTCACCGCGGGGCCGCGCCGCCCTCCGCGCGCACCGAGGCGCTCGGCGACCAGGTCGGGACGGCCCAGCAACCCCACGTCCTTGAGCAGCCG
>WRCZ01000207.1 GCA_009783685.1 Actinomycetes bacterium | reverse complement strand
GCCCCGGCGCCGGGCCGCAGATGACCCACGCAGCAAGGCCCGGTGCCGTCCGGGGGTGACGGGCGGCACCGGACCGCGGGCCCGGTGGCCGGGTGCCGCCCGAGGGGCCGCGGGGGACTGCGAGACTGGGAGAGCAGCCGCCCCGACCGCGGCCCGGCACCGAGCGAACCGGGAGAGCAGCCGATGCCCGAGCTTCCCACCTACGACGACGTGCGGGCCGCGGCCGCCCGCATCGAGGGCCGTGCCCACCGCACGCCGGTGCTGCGGTCCCGGCTCGTCGACGAGCAGACCGGCGCCCGGGTGCTGTTCAAGTGCGAGAACCTCCAGCGGATGGGCGCCTTCAAGTTCCGCGGCGCCTACAACGCCCTCGCCCGCTTCTCCGCCGAGCAGCGCCGGGCCGGCGTCGTCGCCTACTCCTCGGGCAACCACGCCCAGGCCGTGGCACTCGCCGCGCGGCTGCTGGACATCCCCGCCACCATCGTCATGCCCCTCGACGCGCCCGCCGCCAAGGTCGCGGCCACCAAGGGCTACGGCGGGGACGTCGTCACCTACGACCGCTACACCGAGGACCGCGAGGCGATCGGCCGCGCCCTGGCCGCCGAGCGCGGGCTCACCCTGGTCCCGCCCTACGACCACGCCGACGTGATCGCCGGCCAGGGCACCGCCGCCAAGGAGCTGTTCGAGGACGAGGGCCCGCTCGACGCCCTGTTCGTCCCGCTGGGCGGCGGCGGGCTGCTGTCGGGCACCGCGCTCACCGCCGCCGCGCTCGCGCCCGGCTGCCGGCTGGTCGGCGTGGAGCCGGAGGCCGGCGACGACGCGCGCAGGTCGCTGCGCGAGGGCCGGATCGTCCACATCGACACCCCGCGCACCATCGCCGACGGCGCCCAGACCCAGCACCTGGGCGAGCTGACGTTCGCGGTGCTGCGGCGCGCGCGGCCGGACGTGGTGACCGCGACCGACGCCGAACTCGTCGACGCGATGGCGGTGTTCGCGACCTACCTCAAGCTCGTCGTGGAACCCACCGGATGCCTCGGCCTGGCCGCGGTCCGCCGGATGCGCGAGGAACTGCGCGGGCAGCGGGTCGGCGTGATCGTCAGCGGCGGCAACGTCGACCCCGCCCGCCTCGCCGCCCTCCTGGCCGGCTAGGGCGGGGCGGGCAGCGAGGCCGGCGGGCCGGTCAGCGGATCTGCCGGCGGACCAGCTCGTGGAACAACCCGCCCTGCTCGGCGAGCAGTTCGGCGGGCGGACCCTGCTGCACGATCCGGCCGCCGGCCATCACCAGCACCCGGTCGGCGTCCATGATCGTGGACAGCCGGTGGGCGATCACCACCCGCGTGGTGTGCAGCGCCTTGGTGCTGTCGATGACCGTGCGCTGGGTGCCGTTGTCCAGCGCGCTGGTCGCCTCGTCGAGGAAGAGGATGCGCGGGCGGCGGATCAGCGCCTGCGCGATCATCAGCCGCTGGCGCTGCCCGCCGGAGACCGCGCCGCCGCCGTCGGAGATCACGGTGTGCATGCCCATCGGCATCGCCTTGATGTCCTCGGCCAGGCCCGCCAGCGCCGCCGCCTGCCACGCCTCCTCCAGCGTGTAGATCTCGGCGCCGCAGATGCACTCCAGGATCGAGCCGGTGAACGGCTGCGCGTTCTGCAGCACCACCCCGCACTGCCGGCGCACCGCCGCCTGGTCCAGCGCGGCCAGCTCCTGGCCGTCGTAGAGCACGCTGCCGCCCACCGGGGCGTCGAAGCCGATCAGCAGCCGCAGCAGCGTCGACTTGCCGCAGCCGCTCGCCCCCACCACCGCCACGAACTCGCCCGGCCGCACGCTGAACGAGACGTCGTCCAGCACCAGCGGGCCGTCGTCGGCGTAGCGGAACGACAGGCCGCGGGCCTCGATGGCGCCGGTCAGCACCCCCGGCTGCGCGCTGGCGGCGGGCACCTCGGGCGCCGCGTCCAGCACCGGCCGCAACTGCTCGACCATCGGCAGCACGGACACCGCGGAGACCAGCGCCCCGGTGAGCTGGGTGGCCGAGGTCAGCATCATCGTGGCCGCCGAACTGAACGTCAGGAAGCCGCTCGCCGACAGGCTGCCGCGGGCCGGGCCGGCCAGCAGCATGAACAGCAGCAGCGTGCAGAACGGCAGGTACACCGCGTTGAACACGGTGGTGACGTTCCTGATCCGGCCGACCCGCTGCTGCAGGTCGCGGCTGCGCGCGAAGTCGGTCGCCCACGCGGCGTAGGCGAAGTTCTCGGCGGCGGCCACCCGCAGCTTCGGCAGGCCGCGCAGGGTCTGGAAGGACTGGTTGGCGAGCTTGTTGTTCAGCTCCACCAGGCGCCGCTGCCAGCGCAGTTGCCACAGCCCGGTGGCCAGGAACACCGAGCCGACCACCGCCAGCATGCCCAGGGCCGCCAGCGCCAGCGGCACGCTGTACCAGACCAGCAGCACGAGGTTGACGAGCGCGACGGTGCCGGACTGCACGGTCACCGCGGTGGTGCCCGACAGCATGCGGCGGATCGCCGACACCCCCATGGCGGCGCTGGCCAGTTCACCGGTGGAGCGCTGGGCGAAGAAGCGGGTCGGCAGCCGCAGCAGCCGGTCCCACACCGCCGGCTGGAGGCCCGCCTCGATCCGGCCCTCCAGCCGCAGCAGCGCGGTGTTCTGCAGCAGCATGAACGCGGCGGACACGAGCGTGGTGGCCACGATCGCCAGCCCCGCCTGCATGATCAGCCCGTTCTCCGCCCGCGGCACGTACGACCCGAGGATCTTGCCGGTGGCGATCGGCACCAGGGCGCCCAGGCCCACCGCGATCAGGCTGCCGGCCACCAGCCGGCCCACGTCGGGGCTGCTGCCGCGCATCCCGAAGCGCATCAACTGACGTGCCGACACCGGCTGTTCGGGCAGCGGCCGGTAGAACATCACCGCCCTGGCGGCGAATCCGGCGGCGTTCCCGTCGTCGATCCGGGTGCGGCGCCCGCTGCCCGGCTCCACCGCGTCGTAGCCGCCGCGCCGCCACAGCAGCGCCACCGGGGCCCCGCTCGCGGCCCGCGCGCCGAGCAGCGGGCCGGCGTCCTGCCGCCACCAGCGGCCGCCGAGCGCGACCTCCCGGGTGCGGAACCCCGACACGAGCGCGATCCGCTCGACCGGGGACGTCCGGCTGGGCGCCGCGGCCGGGTCGGAGCCCGCGGCGACCTCCCTGCCGTCGCCGCCCGCCGGCTCCCGCACCGCGATCCCGGCCGCCTCCGCGACCAGCCGGCAGGCCGCGAGCACCGCGTCCCCGCCCGCATCGGACCCGGGGTCGCCGGCCGAACCGTCCAGGGACGCCAGCAGCGTCTGGTGCGCCAGGCTGCCGGCCGCCTCGCCGGCCTTCACACCGGCCGCGGCCCGCTCCTCGTGGGCCTGCTCCAGCCGCTCGATCCAGCGGCCCAGCGCGGTGAGCAGCCGTGCCTGCTGGTTGACCATGCGCTGCCACATGGCGCCGTCGATCAGCAGCTGGCCGTCGGCCTCCGCGCCGAACTCGGCGCCGTAGCGGACCGTGCCCGGGTCCACCGGCATCCACTGGATGTCGTCGTCCGGCGAGCCGTCGCCGGCGGCCGGGCGGCCGTCCACCCGCGCCTCGAACAGCAGCCGCAGCCCGCGGCCGACACCCTGCGCGAACGCCGACTCCAGCGGGCTGAGCCGCGGCACCCCGCCGCCGTACGCCCACGCCTCGCCGTAGCCGCCGCCGTACCCGTCGGCGCCGCCGTACGGCACGCCGTTGCCCTGCGCGTCCTGGTACCAGCCCTGCCCGTACCCGCCCTGGCCGCCGTAGGTGTCGTCCATGCCGTACGCGGGCTGCGGGGCCAGTTCCCGCAGCGGGATCCGGCGCACCGCACAGCCCTCCAGCGGCCGGCTGACCAGGGTGTACTGCGGCCCCTCGACCGGGCCCATCAGCAGCGTGCCGGGCTCCAGCCGGCCGAGGAAGTGCCACTGGCCCTGCGCGGCGGCGTCCACCGCGAACAGGTCCATCGCGCCCTCGACCACCAGCCACAGCACGTGCGGGCCCTCCAGCGGCAGGCTGCGCACGCCCGCGCAGTCCACCGCGTGCCCGAGGCCGCCCATCGCGCCGATCACCAGGTCGCCGGGGCCGGGCGCCTGGCGCAGCGGGTCGTGCACCGACGTCACGTCAGCGCTCCCTGACCAGCTCGGCGTACGGCCCGCCGGCCGCGCTCAGCTCCTCGTGGCGGCCGCGCTCGACCACCGTGCCGCGCTCCAGCACCACGATCTCGTCGCTGTCGCGGACCGTGCTCAGCCGGTGGGCGATGACCACGCAGGCGCAGCCGCGGCGCCGCAGGTTGTCGATGATCAGCCGCTCGGTCTCGGCGTCCAGGGCGCTGGTCACCTCGTCGAGCACCAGCACGCTCGGCCGGCGGACCAGCGCCCGGGCGATCTCCAGGCGCTGCCGCTGCCCGCCGGAGAAGTTCCGGCCGTCCTGCTCGACCCGGCTGCGGATCCCGCCGGGCCTGCGGGCCACCACGTCGTCCACGGCCGCGTCCCGCAGCGCCTCCAGCACCGCCTCGTCGCTGATCGACGGGTCCCACAGCGCCACGTTGTCGCGCACCGTGCCCTCGAAGAGGAAGACGTCCTGGTCGACGAAGGACACCGAGGCGGCCAGCGCGCTCTGCGGGATGTCCTCCAGCCGCTGCCTGTCGATCCTGATCACGCCCTCCCACGGCCGGTACAGTCCCGAGATCAGCCGGGACACGGTGGACTTGCCGCTGCCCGATCCGCCGACCAGCGCCACCTGCTGGCCGGGGCCGACCCGCAGCGAGAAGCCGTTCAGCAGCGGCTGGTCCAGCGGGCTGTAGCCGAACGTGACGTTCTCCAGCGTCACATGGCCGGTCAGCCGGCGGCCGGCGGTGGCCGGCCCGGCCCCGGACGCGGCGCCGCCGCGGCGCCCCCGGGCGTACCGCGCGTCCACCGGGAAGCTCTCCACGTCCTTGAGCCGGGTCACGTCCGCCGCGAAGTCCTGCACCCGGCCGGCCACCCCGTTGAGCCGGGTGACGGGCGCGGTGAAGCTGGTCACCAGGGCCTGGAAGGCCACCAGCAGACCGATCGAGATCCGGCCCTCGGCCGCGCGCTGCCCGCCGATCAGCAGGATCAGCGCGCTGTTGAGGGCGGCGAGGGTGGGGGCGACCACCGCAAGGGCGGCGCTGGGCAACCCGAGCCGCTGCTGGCCGTCGAGCGTCGCCGCGTGCTGCCCGGCCCAGCGGCGGAAGTAGCCGCTCTCGCCGCCGGTCGCCTTCATCGTCTCGATCAACTGCAGGCCGCTGTAAGCGGTGTTGGTCAACTTCGCCGAATCCGCGCGGAGTTTGTGGGTGCCGGTGGCGCGGATGCGGACGACCACCCGCATCGCCACCACGTTCAGCAGCGCCACCAGCACGCCGATCAGCGTCAGTTGGGGGTCGTACGTCCACAGCAGCACCGCGTACAGCAGCACCACCACCGCGTCCACGCCGGCCGCGGCCAGGTCGCGGGCCAGCGTCTCGGCGACCGTGTCGTTGGACTGCAGCCGCTGCACCAGGTCGGCGGGGTTGCGCTGGGCGAAGAACTGCACCGGCAGCCGCAGCAGATGCCGCATGAAGCGGGCGCTGGTCAGCGTCGAGGAGATGGTCCGGCCGCGCAGCAGGTTCGCCTGCTGCACCGCCGTCAGCACCGCGGTGAGCACGACGAGCACCGCCATCGAGGCGAACAGCGTCGGCAGCAGGGACCCTTGACCGCCGATCAGGAACCGGTCGATGTAGGTGCGGCTGAGCGCCGGCCCCGCGGCCCCGGTGACCACCAGCAGGAAGCTCGCCACCATCGCGGCCACCAGCGTGCCGGTCGTGCCGCGCAGCCGGGCCGGCAGCGCCCGCAGGATGCCCGGCTTGCGGCCGCCCCCGCGGAACCCCTCGTCCGGCTCGAAGGTCAGCACCACCCCGGTGAAGCTGGTGTCGAAGTCCTCGGTGCGCACGAAACGGCGGCCGCGCGCCGGGTCGTTGATGTGCACGCCCTGCCGGCCGATGCGGCCGGACATGCCCTCGTAGACGACGTAGTGGTTGAACTCCCAGAACAGGATGGCCGGTGCGGGCACCTGGGCGAGGGCGGCCGGCTCCATCTGCATGCCCTTGGCCCGCAGGCCGTGGCTGCGGGCGGCCTTGAGCAGGTTGCTCGCCCGCGAGCCGTCGCGGGACACCCCGCAGGCGATCCGCAGTTGCTCCAGCGGCACGAACCTGCCGAAGTGGCCGAGCACCATCGCCAGCGACGCGGCGCCGCACTCCACGGCCTCCATCTGCAGCACCGAGGGGGTGCGCACCCGGCGCGGCCGGCGGCCGCGCGGTGCCCCCGCCGCCTCGGGGCGGTGGCGGCCGCTGCGCGAGGGGGCGGGGGCCGGGCTGTGCCGCGGGCTCACGGCAGCAGCCAGTCGAGCGGGCGCTGCGAGGCCAGCCGGAGCGAGGCGCCGACCGGCGTCATGGACACCGGCGCGGACGGCGGCCCGCCGCCCTTGGACCAGCGGTAGCCGGACGCGGTGGTGGACGAGGAGTCCAGCCGCACCAGCACGGGCACCGGCGCGCCCTTGGCGGCGAACTGCCCGGCCATGGCGGCGTCGCCGAGGAACGTGGTGATCTGCTGCCGGGTCTGCGGCTGCCCGATGCCGGCCACCTTGCCGCGCAGCACCCCGTAACGGCCGGGCACCGACGCCACGGTGAGGTCCACGGCGGCACCCATCGGCACCGAGGCGGTGCTGCCGGACACGTAGAGCATGGCCACCAGCGGCTCGCCGGCCCGGCCCTCGCGCTGCACCGTGGCCACGGTCGCGCCGGTGGCGATCACCGCGCCGATGGCGGCGGTCAGCGTGACCACCTCGCCGGCGGCCACGGTGTGCACCGACTCCACCCCGGTCGGGGTGCGCACGTCCAGCAGCGGGGCGCCGGCCGGCAGGGTGTCCCCGGGCTTGGCGCGGACCTGCACCACCTGCCCGGCGACCGGGCTCTGCAGCACGTAGCTGCCCTCGGTGCGGGTGAGCACGCCGGCCGCGGTCAGCTTGTCGCTCACGGTGCCGGTCACCGCCCACACGCCGGCGGCGGCCAGGACGGTGACCGAGACGGCGAGCGCGAGCCAGCCCTGCGGCCGGGCCAGGCGCACCGGCAGGTCGAGCTCGTCCGGCGACTGCAGCCTGTCGAGCGCCTTCTGGCGGAACTCCACCGACCACTTCCTTCACGTGCGGGCGGCCCTGGGCGGCCGCGGCGCGCCCGGCGGGCGCCGGACGCGGAGTGCGGGGACACCGCATGGACCCCGGGCCGTGGTGGCCCCGGGGTCCATGCGCGAGCTGAGGTGGAGCTCAGAGACCGGCGATACCCGTCACACCGGTGAGGGTGCTCGCGGCACCGGTGACCAGGCCGACGACCTCGCCGACCGGCAGGGCCGGCAGAGCGGACGAAGCGGTGGAGATCAGGCCCTCCAGACCGTCGACCTGGAGGCCGCCGGAGACGCTGAGGCCACCCGACACGTTGTCCAGCTCGCTGTCGGAAATCTCGCGGGTCTCCACCTGGGGCGTGTTGCGCATGACTGCGTTTTCCCTTCGTTTCACTGGAAATTCCTCAAGAGATTCGGCTGCCCGATATCAGCTCCGGACAGGCCGAATTCAACGGTCGTGCGACACCCCGGGATCCGGAATGCGTATCGGCAACTCCCGCTTGGCGGTTGATGTAAGCACGTGATGCGCCGCCCGGCCAGCCGAACTCCCGCCGGGTGCTGCGGAAACGGTTCGCTGGCGGGAGTGGCGGCCACCGGACGGGAACGAGTTCTTCACATGGCCCACCAATTCGTACCGCGCGCGACACCGTCCACCGGTTTTCCTCGAACACGCCTGCGCACATGTGCGGTTGGACCGCAACTGAGACGCCGGAACCCGCCGGAAGCTGTGCAGCTTCTGTATCCGTGATGTGCGGTCGGGCGAATACCGGTATGGGTGGCGCCAGTTCGCCAGACAGTGCGCATGATCGGGGCATGTGCGGTGATGTCGGACATCGCGGCGGAACACGGGTGCACCGCGCGTATGTGCGACCGGCCCGCCCGCGTTCGCGCCCGTTGCGCGGGCCTGCGGGGCGGGGACGGCACCCGCCGTACGCACGGCGGCGGCCGCCCCGGGAGGGCGGCCGCCGCGGTGGGCCCGGCCGGCCGTCGGGCCGCCGGGCGGGGAGCTGCGTCGGACGAGGACCTTCGATGAGGGAGCGTCGGACGAGGGGGCGTCAGATGATGGGCACCGCCTGGCCGGTCACCCGCACCCGCGGGTCGCCGGGCCGCAGTTCGACGGTGAGCACGCCCGGCCGGCCCATGTCGTCGCCCTGGTGCAGGGTGAGCCGGGACGGGACCGGGCCGAGGCTGCGCAGGTACGCGCCGAAGGCCAGCGCGGCCGCGCCGGTCGCCGGGTCCTCGACCACGCCGCCGACCGGGAACGGGTCGCGCACGTGGTAGACCTCGGGACTCTCGCGCCACACCAGCTGGAGCGTCGTCAGGTCCTGCGCGAGCATCAGGGCGGTGAGCCGGTCCATGGGGTAGTCCAGCGCGGCCAGCCGGGCGCGGGTGGCCGCGGCCAGCACCAGGTGCCGCGCGCCGGCGTAGGCGATCCGCGGCGGCAGGTCCGGGTCCAGCTCGTCCGGCGCCCAGCCCAGGGTGGCCAGCGCCTCCGCCACCACCGCGTCGGGCGCCTCCGCCACGTGCGGCTCCACGCTGGTCAGGGTCGCGGCGGGGACGCCGTCCGGGCCCGCCGTCACGGCCACCCGCACCTCGCCGGACGGCGTGCGGAACAGCAGGTCGCCGGGGCCGAGGCGCTCGGCGAGCGCGACCGCGGTGGCGACGGTGGCGTGCCCGCAGAACGGAACCTCGGCCTTGGGGCTGAAGTACCGCACGTCCATGGTGCGTTCGTGCCGGGCCACCACGAACGCCGTCTCCGAGTACCCGACGTTCCTGGCGACCGCCAGCATCCCCGCGTCGTCGAGCGCGCTCGCGTCCAGCACCACGCCGGCCGGGTTGCCGCCCGCCGGATCGTGGGAGAAGGCGGTGTACCGCAGGACCTCGGGTCCAGATGAAGTCGTCATGGCGGGCAGCCTATGTGCCCCCCCGGGCCGCGCCGGCGGGTCGTCCGTGGCACGGTGCAGCGGGCGGTGCCAGCATGGAACGTGGGGGCCGGCCGCACGGCGGGCACGATGCCGCCGCGCGCAATGCGCGGGTACGCGCGCCGGTGGGTGCGCACCGCCCGCACGCCCCGCACGTCCTACGTCCTGTCCGCCGCTGCCGCACGGAGGCGCCCGATGCCGTACGCCGAACCGCTGTCCCGCAAGGAGATCGAGGACCGCCTCGCCGAGCTGCCCGGCTGGGAGCTGACCGAGGACGGTACGGCGCTGGCCCGTACGTACCGCCTGGAGCACCTGCCCGCGGCGATCCTCCTGCTGCACATCGCCGGCATCCAGGCGGAGCTGAACCACCACGCGGACCTGACGCTCGGGTACAACACGCTCGCGGTGTCGCTCACCACCCACGCCGCCGGCGCGCAGCTCACCGCGAAGGACTTCGACCTCGCCACCCGCATCCAGGCCGCCGCGGAGGCCCACCAGGCGGCCTGACGGCCGGATCCGGG
>WRCZ01000206.1 GCA_009783685.1 Actinomycetes bacterium | reverse complement strand
TCCTGCTGCACCTCGTCGAGGAGCAGGCCCGCCACGCCGGCCACGCGGACATCATCCGCGAGTCCCTCGACGGCGCCGTCGCGTTCCAGCTCCTCGCGGAGGAACAGAGCGAGCAGAAGGCCCAGCAGCAGGAGCACAAGTAGCAGTAGCAGCGGCACAAGCAGAAGCAGCACGAGCGGAAGCAGCACGAGCCGAACGAGCAGCAGGACCAGGGTGTTTGGGACCCCGCGCGCCCGGCGGGACGACTGCGGGGGGAGTCCAGGACCTCGGACTCCCCCCGCAACAGCGCGCTCAGATCAGCGCGTTGTAGATGTTCCAGCCGGGCCCGACCGAGGTGCGGGCGGCGAACGGCGCGGCGGCGCTGCCCGTGCCCTGGTAGAGCCACAGGCCGCCCTTGCTGTCCCGGCCGACGAGGTCGGCCCTGCCGTCACCGGTCACGTCGCCGGTCGCGGCCAGCGCGGTGAACATGTTCCAGCCACCCCCGATGAGGGTGCGGGCGGCGAACGGCGCGGCGGCCTTGCCGGTGCCGCGGTAGAGCCAGAGCTGGCCCTTGGCGTCCCGCGCGACGAGGTCGGCCTTGCCGTCACCCGTCAGGTCGCCGCTGCCCACCAGCGTCGTGAACATGTTCCAGCCGGCCCCGATGAGGGTGCGGGCGGCGAACGGCGCGGCGGTGTTCCCGGTGCCGCGGTAGAGCCAGAGCTGGCCCTTGCCGTCGCGCGCGACGAGGTCGGCCTTGCCGTCCCCGGTCAGGTCGCCGGTGCCGACGATCGCGTTGTAGATGTTCCAGCCCGGCCCGACCTGCGTGCGCGCCGCGAACGGCGCCTTCGGGGAGCCGGTCTGCTGGTAGAACCACAGCACGCCCTTGCCGTCACGGCCGACGGCGGTGCCGGTGCCGTCCGCCCGTTCACGGCTCACCGAGGTGATGAGGGTGTAGGTGTTCCAGCCGGCGCCGATGGACGAGCGCGCGTCCAGCGGCGGGTTGGGCGTGCCCGTGCCGTGGTACTGCCACAGGGTGCCCGCGGAGTCCCGGGCCAGCAGCGTCCCCACCAGCGACGGCGACGGCACGCCCGTGCCGGTGAGCTTCTCCAGCTGCGCGCCCTGGCCGGCGTCCCCGGTGACCTCGTAGGTGGACGACTGGCTGCCGTTGGTGGTCGGGGCGAAGGTGACCGACTGCCGGATGCTCTGCTCGGGGCCGATGACCAGGCCCTCGGCGAGCGGGTCGGCGCTGCTGAACACGCCCGCCGGCGCCTTCGCCTTGGTGATGGTGACGGGGATGTTCCCGGTGTTGGTGATGGTGAACGTCCGGGTCGCCGACGTGCCGCGGACGACCGTGCCGAACGCCAGGGTCGTCGGGCTGAACACCAGGTGGCCCGAGCCGCTGATCGCGCTGCCCCTGATCGGGATGGTGAGCGGGCCGCTGGTGCTGCTCAGGGTGATCTGCGAGGAGGACGGGCCGGTGCCCGTCGGCGCGTACCCGACCTGCACGACGATCGAGCCCTGGGCCGGGATCACCGTCGGGTTCGCCGTGTCGGCGCTCGGCAGGTTGGACGCGGTGAACGGCCCGCCGGGCGCGGTGACGGAGGTGATGACCTCGGGATCCGTCCCGGTGTTCGTCAGCTGGACGTTCATGGAGGCGCTGGTGCCCGTGGGCTGGTTGTCGAACGCCACCGTGCCGGGGAACGCGGCCAGACCGGCCTGGGTGCCGACGCCGTGCAGGCTCAGCGCGAACGTCCCGGCGTCGGTGGCGACGGTGAGCGTCCCGCTCGCGCCCAGCACCGCTGCGGGGGCGAACGAGACGGGGACCGTCAGCTGCCCGCCGGCCGGCACGCTCGACGGCAGCGCCGAGGTGTCCGCGGTGAACGGGCCGTCCACCGTCACGCTCCTGATGGCGAGCGCACGCGACGGGCTCTGGTTCTCGGTCAGCACGACGTCGGTGCTCACCGAGGTGTTCACCGGCACGAGCCCGAACTCGACCGGGCCGGCCTTGAGCGGGCTGCCCACCGGGTTGCCGAACGCGTAGACGCGGCCGTCGCGGGTGCCGGTGAAGACCTGCCCGCCGTCGGTGGCGGGCGTGGCGAACTTCGGGGCGGTGCCGATCGGTGCGGACCACACCAGCGGCAGCACGCCGTTCGCGTCGGGAATGGCGTTGTAGGCGCGCAGTTGGGCGTTCACGCCGGTCGGGCCGCCGGACCAGACCACCCACACCAGGGCGCTGCCCGAGCGCGTCCCGTCGGACGTCACCACGGGCGAGCCGCTGGTGTACGGGAAGGAGTCCTGGCTGGATCCGGCGACGGCCAGCGCCGGGTTGCCGGAGCCCGTGACGCCGCGGCGCAGCGCCACCAGGGAGCCGCCGTTGCCGACGAGGTAGACGTAGCCGCCGTCGCCGCCCCAGACCGCGGGGTGGCCCCACTGGCCCTTGAGCGGCCCGGTGGTGCCCACCACGCCGTCGGTCCCGCCGGCGCCCTGCGCGCGGCCGCCGAGGGCGTCGCGGTCCAGCAGGAAGACCCGGCCGTCCTTGCCCTGCTGCACCATCAGGTGCGGGTGGGAGGGCGTGCCGAAGCTGTCCGGCAGGCCGACCGGGCCGCCGGAGCCCAGGTCGGTGTCCCGCTGGTCGAGGGTCGGCGCGTCGACCGGGCTGAAGAAGTCGGCCGCCTTCAGGCTCCGGTCGGCCTGCACCTGGAGCCGGACCACGGACTCCGCGAGCGTGCCGGGCGGCGCGCTGCCGGGGCCGGGCGCCGGGCTGACGCCGTTGCCGGTGGCCAGGAAGATCCGGCCGGGCCCGTCCGAGACGAGCCCGCCGCCGGCCTGCCAGACGCCCGCGCCGCTGTTGCTGGCGCCGGTCTCCGTCGCCCACATCGACGTCACCGACGGGTTGGTGGTGCTGACGCCGACCACGTAGCCGCGGTACGGCTGGGCGTCGCAGTGCCCGCCGAAGCCCGCGTACACCACGCCGTCGAGCAGCAGCAGCCCCGGCCGCTGCATCTCGTACGCGGGCAGGAACGCCTGCGAGGGGTCGTTCGACGGGGTGCCGTGGATGGTCACCGGGAAGCCGGACTTCTCCGCGCCGGTGACCGGGTCGAGCGCGTGCATGTACCAGTGCGGGCTCAGCGGGTTCGGGCCGTCGTCGACCTTGGTGGTCAGATAGACCGCGCCGCTGACCGGGTCGTACACCGGCGCCGCCGTGCTGCCGATGGTCGGCGTGAGATCGCCGCAGTTGAGCGTGGACGCCGGCCAGGCGGCCCCGAAGCTGCGCTGCCACAGCACGGCTCCGGTGGTGCGGTCCAGCCCGTACGCCTTGTTGTTCTCGGTGACGGCCACGACCGTGCCGCCGACCACGAGGGGCTGCGCGTAGATCTGCCCGTCGAGCTGCGCGGGAGCCTTCCACAGCTGCCCGAAGGACGACGAGCGCACGTCCGACGGGCCGAGGTCCGGCTCGGCGCGGTCCCAGCCGGTGCGCAGGGTGTCGACCGAAACGGTCGTCTCGCTCGCCTGCGCCTGCGCGACGCCCACGCCGATGAGTCCCGCGGTCACCGCGGCCGTGACGGCGAGCGCCAGCCCGCGCCGCCGGGTGCGTCTGAGCCTGTGGAACCGCGTGGTGGCGCCCACCGCGCGGTCCCTTTCCGAAGTCGCCAACGAAACCCCCCTCTTGAGTCCCCTGGTGAAGGTGCGCCGCGTTCCCCCTGGGCCGCGGCGGCCTCCTCGAAGACGCGGGAGGGCGCGGCGCACAGGCACGGGCCCGCGCATCCAATCACACATAAGGCCCCCGTGGTGGGGCTACCTGGCACCTCTGACGACGCCCCCGGAAAGGTCACCTGCCGTTCGCATCCCGCACATCTTCAGCAGTCGCGCCTGCGCCCCCGTGCAGTGCACGGACGGCCCCGGGGAGGCACCGGACGGGGACGCGCCCAGCCGGACGAGTTCGCGGGCGCAGTGCGCGTCGAGGAAGGCCAGGCCCGTCAGGTCGATCAGGGCCAACCCCGGTTCACGGACGGCCAGTTCGAAGGCGGTGCGGGTGGCGAGGTCCGCGTCGCCGGCCAGCCGCAGCACGTCGCCGTCGCGCACCGCGTGCAGCGCGCCGGGCACCGGCACCACCGACAGCGGGTGCGTGCGCAGCAGCGGATCCAGCAGCTCCGGGGGGAACGCCCGGCGGTCGTACTCGCACAGTCCGGTGAAGCCGAGCTCGGCGAACAGCGGGGTCAGGTTCCGCTCGTACGCGGTCAGCGCCTCGCCGTCCACGCCCGGCCCGGTCGCCCACGCCATGTCGCCGGCCGCCCGCAGCCCGGTGAAGCCGCGGGCCCTGGCGACCTCCGCGGCCCGTACCAGGTAGCCGGTGCGGACCTCGGGCTCGAAGCCGCGCACCGGGTCGTAGCCGGGGAAGTCGCGGATCACCGCGAGGCGGCCGTCGGCCGCCGCCTGCCCGGCCGGCACGCCGTGCGCGGCCAGCCGCTCCAGGGTGTGCGCCGGCTCGGCGCCCGCGCCGGGGAACAGCAGCACGCGCTCCCCGCGGGCCAGCCCGGCGGCCGCGAAGGCCGCGCGCAGCGCCCAGCGACCCTCCGGGCCCTCGGACGGCAGGCAGGCGTGATCGCCCGGGGCGAGCCGCTCGACCGCGACCGCCCGGGGCGTGGGTGCTCCGCCGGCCCCTCCGGTCCCGCCGGCGCCGGCCGTCCCGCCGGCACCTTCGGTCCTGCCGGCCCCTCCAGCCATGGCCAGGAACGTACGCCCGGGTGACGTCCCGCGGGTCCCGCGGACCGCTTCTCCCCCGCCCGTGACCCCAGCCGACCGGGTGTGACCGGATCCGACCGCCCGATGGCGGACCGTGATCGCCGCGGGCGGCGGGCGATCGGGTCCCCCCCGGGGGCGCGCCGACGGGATTCTCAGACGATTCACAGAAACGGCCAAGACTCCTTTCATAGCGGGCCCACAGGGTGGTCGGCATGGCTACCACCTCTCCGATGACCCCGATCACCTCGGCGGGCGCCGCCGAGACCGCGGCCGTTCCGGCCCCCGCGGGCGAGCTGGCCCGCCCCGACGGCTCCCCCGTGCGGGTGCTCGTCGTCGACGACGAGGCGCCGCTGGCCGACCTGCTCTCGATGGCGCTGCGCTACGAGGGCTGGCAGGTGCGCACCGAGTCCGACGGCTCCTCCGCGCTGCGCGCGGCCCGCGAGGCCCGGCCCGACGCGGTCGTGCTCGACGTGATGCTGCCGGACATGGACGGCCTGGAGGTGCTGGCCAGGCTCCGCCGGGAGACCCCGGACGTGCCGGTGCTGTTCCTGACGGCCAAGGACGCCGTCGAGGACCGCATCGCCGGCCTGACCGCGGGCGGTGACGACTACGTCACCAAGCCGTTCAGCCTGGAGGAGGTCGTGGCCCGGCTGCGCGGCCTGCTGCGCCGCTCCGGCGCCGCCGCGGTGCGCAACGAGTCGATGCTGGTCGTCGGCGACCTCGTGCTCAACGAGGACAGCCACGAGGTCAGCCGCGGCGGGGACAACATCCACCTGACCGCCACCGAGTTCGAGCTGCTGCGCTACCTGATGCGCAACCCGCGCCGGGTGCTCAGCAAGGCGCAGATCCTGGACCGGGTGTGGAGCTACGACTTCGGCGGCCAGGCCAACGTCGTCGAGCTGTACATCTCCTACCTGCGGCGCAAGATCGACGCCGGCCGCTCGCCGATGATCCACACCCGGCGCGGCGCCGGCTACCTGATCAAGCCGGGAGAACCTGCGTGACCGGGACGCGGCCCGGGCCCCGGCGCCGCTGGTCGCTGCGCCGCCGCCTGGTCGCGTCCTGCGTGGCGCTGGTCGCCGTGGTGTGCTCGGTGATCGGCGCGGTGACGATATTCGCCCTGCACGACTTCCTGTACGGGCAGCTGGACTCCAAGGTCCAGGACGTGGCCATGCGCGCCTCCGGCCCGCACCGCCCGGACCAGGCCCCGCCGCCCGGCGCGGACCGCGCCTCGGGCCTGCCGTTCGCGTTCCTCGCCGGCGGCGGCCAGGAGGGCGAGACGGTCGGCGCGATCGTCACCGCGACCGGGACCGTCAGCGAGGCCGCGGTCAGCGCCACCAACTCCAGCAGCGGCCAGCTCGCCCCCAAGGACCTCAGCCAGGCGCAGGCGTCGTCGTTCGCCGGCGTGCCGCGCGACGGCAAGCCGCACACGCTGCACATCCCGGGCCTGGGCACCTACCGGGTGGAGTCCGCGCTGCCGTCGTCCGACGGCACCACCGTGATCGTCGGCATGACCACCGCGGGCGTCGAGGACACCCTGTCCACCCTCATGTGGGTGGAGGTGTCGGTGACCGCCGCGGGCCTGGTCGCCGCGGGACTGGCCGGCGCGGCCCTCATGCGGATCGCCCTGGAACCGCTGCGCCGGCTCGCCGCGACCGCCACCCGCGTCTCCGAACTCCCGCTGCACCGCGGCGAGGTGGCGCTGCTCGAACGCGTCCCCGACGCCGACGCCGATCCGCGCACCGAGGTCGGCGAGGTCGGCGCGGCCCTCAACCGCATGCTGGGGCACGTCGGTTCGGCCCTGCACGCCCGCCAGGAGAGCGAGATGCGGGTGCGGCAGTTCGTCGCCGACGCCAGCCACGAGCTGCGCACCCCGCTGGCGTCCATCCGCGGCTACGCCGAACTCACCCGCCGCGGGCGGGAGTCGACCGGCCCCGACACCCGGCACGCGCTCGGCCGCATCGAGTCCGAGGCCGGCCGGATGACGACGCTCGTGGAGGACCTGCTGCTGCTCGCCCGGCTGGACGCCGGCCGCCCGCTCAGCCTCGCCGAGACCGACCTGTCCCCGCTGGTGGTCGACGCGGTCAGCGACGCCCGCGCCGCCGGCCGCGACCACCACTGGCGCCTGGACCTGCCCGACCAGCCGGCCTGCGTGCACGGCGACGCCCAGCGCCTGCACCAGGTGCTGACGAACCTGCTCGCCAACGCCCGCACCCACACCCCGCCGGGCACCACGGTGACCGCGCGGGTCGCCCGGCCGCGCCGCGGCGGCGTGCTGCTGCAGGTCGAGGACGACGGCCCCGGCATCCCCGACGAGCTGCGGCGGCGGGTCTTCGAGCGGTTCGCCCGCGGTGACGCCTCGCGGTCCCGGAACGCCGGCAGCACCGGGCTCGGGCTGGCGATCGTCCATTCGGTGGTCGCCGCGCACGGCGGCAGCGTGACCGTCGACAGCGCCCCGGGCCGCACCGTGTTCAGCGTCACTCTCCCGCCCGCGCACTCACAGCCGGTGCCAAGCTTCGCCACATCGTCATGACAGGGCGGTTGCCGAGGGTCGAATCATGCGAACCCCACTCGGCAACCTGCCCGCCCGGCAGCATCTGCCGGTCACGGCCGCAGCCCCTGACCACGCAGCCGGCGCACCCGTGCTCGACGTCGTCATCCCCGTGTACAACGAGGAGGACGACCTGGAGCCCTGCGTGCGCCGCCTGCACGCACACCTGTCGGGCACCTTCCCCTACCCGTTCCGGATCACCGTCGCCGACAACGCGAGTACCGACCTGACCCCCGCGGTCGCCAGATCCCTGGCCGCGGAGCTCCCGGAGGTCGAGTACTTCCGGCTGGAGCAGAAGGGCCGCGGACGCGCGCTGCGCACGGTGTGGACGGCGTCCGACGCACCGGTCCTCGCGTACATGGACGTCGACCTGTCCACCGACCTCAACGCGCTGCTGCCGCTGGTCGCACCGCTCATCTCCGGCCACTCCGACCTGGCCATCGGCTCCCGGCTCGCCCGCTCCTCGCGCGTGGTCCGCGGCGCCAAGCGGGAGTTCATCTCCCGCACGTACAACCTGATCCTCCGCGGCTCGCTCGCCGCCCGGTTCTCCGACGCGCAGTGCGGCTTCAAGGCCATCAGGGGGGACGTGGCGCAGCGCCTGCTGCCCATGGTCGAGGACAGCGGCTGGTTCTTCGACACCGAGATGCTGGTCCTCGCCGAACGCGCGGGGCTGCGCATCCACGAGGTGCCGGTCGACTGGGTCGACGACCCCGACAGCAGCGTCGACATCGTGCGCACCGCCACCGACGACCTGCGCGGCGTGTGGCGGGTCGGCAGGGCGCTGGCCACCGGCCGGCTCGCCCTGGACCGGCTGCGCCGCCCCTTCGGCGACGACCCGCGCGACCGCGACCTGTCCGACGTGCCCCCGGGGCTCGCCCGCCAGCTCGTCGGATTCTGCGTGGTCGGCGCGTTGAGCACCCTGGTGTACCTCGCGCTGTACATGCTGTTCCGGCTGGGCATGGGCGCGCAGCCCGCGAACGCCCTCGCGCTGCTGGTGTCCGCGCTCGGCAACACCGCGGCCAACCGGCGCCTGACCTTCGGGGTGCGCGGCCGCGACCGGGCCGTCCGCCACCAGGCCCAGGGCCTGGTCGTGTTCGGCATCGGCCTGGTCCTGACCAGCGGCTCGCTGGCCGCCGTCCACGCGGCCAGCGCCCACCCCGGGCACGGCACGGAGCTGGCCGCGCTGATCGCGGCCAACCTGGCGGCGACGATCCTGCGCTTCCTGCTCTTCCGCGCCTGGGTGTTCCCCGACCGGACACCGGCGACCCCCCAGAACCCGGCCCTCCACGAACCGGCCCTCCACGAACCCGCCCCCCACGAGACCGTCCCCGACCAGACGCCCGCGGCCCCCCACGAAACCGCCCCCGATCTGAGGAGTGCGCGATGACCGCGCCGAGCAACACCCCACCTCCGCCGAGCAATCTCCCGCCCCCCGGGCACCTGCCGGCGCAGGCCTTCCACACGCCCGTGCCCGACGCGCCCGCCCTCGACGGGCCGGGGTCCGAGGCGGCCGCCCCCGCGCGGCCCGCCTCGCGCGCCGCCCGGCTGTGGCGCGGGCGGCCGGAGGACCCGGCGTGGGCCAGGCCGGCGTTCCTCGGCCTGCTGGTCGGCACCCTCGTGCTCTACCTGTGGGACCTGAGCGCGTCCGGCTACGCCAACTCCTTCTACTCCGCGGCCGTCCAGGCCGGCAGCCAGAGCTGGAAGGCGTTCTTCTTCGGCTCCTCGGACGCGGCGAACGCCATCACCGTGGACAAGCCGCCGGCCGCCCTGTGGCCGATGGCGCTGTCGGTCCGGCTGTTCGGGCTCGGCTCGTGGCAGATCCTGGTGCCCGAGGCCCTGATGGGCGTGGCCACCGTCGGCGTGCTGTACGCGGCGGTCCGCCGCCGGTTCGGCGTCGGCGCGGGCCTGCTGGCCGGGACCGTGCTCGCGGTCACCCCGGTCGCCGCGCTGATGTTCCGCTTCAACAACCCCGACGCGCTGCTCGCGCTGCTGATGGTCACCGCCGCCTACTGCGTGCTGCGCGCGCTGGAGGGCGCCCGCACCCGGTGGCTGGTGATCGCCGGCGCGGTCTTCGGCCTCGCCTTCCTCACCAAGACCCTCCAGGCGTGGCTGATCGTGCCGCCGCTCGCCGTCGTCTACGCGGTGTGCGCGCCCACCCCGCTGCGCCGCCGCCTGCTCCAACTGCTGTACGCGGGACTGGCGATGGTGCTGGCCGGTGGCTGGTGGGTGGCGATCGTCGAGCTGTGGCCCGCGTCGTCCCGCCCGTACATCGGCGGCTCGCAGGACAACAGCTTCCTGGGGCTGACCTTCGGCTACAACGGCTTCGGCCGGATCACCGGCAACGAGACCGGCAGCGTCGGCGGCGGCGGAGGGCCGGGCGGCGGC
>WRCZ01000205.1 GCA_009783685.1 Actinomycetes bacterium | reverse complement strand
GTACCCCTATATCTGCTCGGCCGCCGTCGCCGCGTAGCCGAGGAACGCGGTCCAGGCCGCGGGGGAGAAGGCGAGGTGGGGCCCCTCGGGGTCCTTGGAGTCCCGGACGTGCACGGTGGCGGGTGTCGATGCCACCTCGACGCAGTTGGGTTCCTCGTTGCTGCTGTAGCTGGACTTGTGCCAGGACTGAGCGACCTCGACGCAATCGGGTCCCTCGTTGCTGCTGTAGCTGCTCTTGAACCAGTGCAGTTCGGCGGAGGGCTTGGTCGTCATGTCTCTCCCAGGACCTTCTCGATGAATGCCAGCGACTCCCGCGGCGTGAGAGCCTGCGCGCGGATGATCCCATACTGCGCTTGCAGCGTTCGGATCTCAGTCCGCTCGGTGATCAAGCGTGCGTAACTCAGGGCCTCAACGTGGCCAACTGTCGGTCCGTTCCTGGGTTCCAGCAAGCGGATTTCGCCCCCCATTCCCGCATGGTCCTCGCGATCTGTCGGCATCACCTGGATCTCCACATTCCGCAACTGGCCCATCTCCAGCAGCCGTTCGAGCTGACCCCGTAGGACAGCCCGACCGCCGAGCGGACGGGTCAGCGTCACCTCTTCCTGGACGAAGCTGAGAATGGGAGCCGGCCAGCGCTGAAAGATCTCCTGCCGGGCCATGCGTGCGCCGACATACCGCTCGATGGTCTCGTCGTTGAGCAACGGGCGGCGCATCCGGTACAGCGCCTCGGCGTACTCCCTGGTCTGCAACAGGCCCTGGATGTTGTGGTTGCAGTAGGCGCTGATCGCAACGGAATCGGCTTCCAGCTTCGCGAGGTCCCGAACCTGCTTGGGGTAGCGGGCCCGCTCCACGTCCACCTTGAAAGCGGCCAGCATCCCGCCCGCGCCCACGGCCTCGTCCGCCGCGTCGAGGAACTCGGGTTTGGGGGCCCGGCGGCCGCGTTCCACGGAGGAGACCTGCTCCTCGCTGTAACCGATGCGCTGGCCGAGTTCGGCCTGGGTCAACCCCGCGCGTTCGCGCCAGAGTTTGATCTGGCGGCCGACCGTCTTGAGGATGTCGTCGCCGCCCTCCTCCCAGTCCCGCTCCTCCGCGTTGCCGCCCGTTTGCCCTGCTCCGGTCGCCATGGACCCACCTCCACCCGTTCGCGTGCACGCGGTGCGGCCGTCGGACCGGACGCAGCCGTGCGGGACCCGTACAGGTCACTCCCCGTACCGGCGTCACTACTTTTCAGCCTAGATACGGCCCGACACGCTCTGTCACGTGAACAGTGAAATCTCCACCCGACCTAAAGACTTCAATTCTTTCCGGCTGCCGGCGACCCGGCACTCCGCGCGACTCAGCCGCTATCTGGCGATCCGTCAGCTCGTCGCGTGGGGGCACCCGCACGACAGCGACGCGGCCGAGTCCGTCGCCGCGATCGTGGCCGAACTGGCCGCCAACGCGGCCACGCACGGACGGGTGGCCGGGCGGGCGTTCGAGCTGACCCTGGCCCTCGGCGACGGCCTGGTGCGGATCGAGGTCAGCGACACCCGAGGGGAGGTGCGGCCACCGGACCCCGGCAGCATCGACGCGCCCGCCCCCGACGCCGAGTCGGGTCGCGGCCTGCTCCTCGTCCAGGCCCTCGCCAAGGCGTGGGGCGTGGTCCCGCGCGACGTCGGCAAGACGGTATGGGCCGAAGTGGCCTTATCGGGCTGAGGGTTCAGCCCGAAAGCGTCCAGCCCGACAGCGTCGAGCCCGAAAACGTCCAGCCGGACGGGCGTCCGGCCGGACAGGCGTCGAGCCGGGACAAGTGTTCATCCGGGCGGGAGCCCGTCCGGTGGCGCGCCCGGGGGCGTCAGCTGTGGAAGATGGTGGTGCAGAGCAGGGCCGCGCCGCCGTCGACGAGCCACGCCCAGTAGCGGGTGCGGTCGCTCTGGCTCTGGACGCAGTTGTTGGCGTTGGCGCCGGGCGGGGCCTGGTAGACGCCGCTGATCCACATGACCTGGTTGTACGGCACCGGGACGCGCGTCGCGTGGCAGTCGACGGCGGTCAGCGCCCCGATGGAGATGCTGTCGCCGGACTGCTTGCCGAGCACGCAGTAGTGCTTGATGAAGATCCGCGACAGGCAGAGCTTGGTGTTGTCGCCCGAGCCGGAGGTGTACGACCACCAGGTCTGGCCCTCGCCGCTCGGGCACACGCTGCTCGACGTGCTGGTGACGCGCAGCAGGCCGGCGTAGCCGGTGCTGCCGCAGGACACCGGCTGCGGCGGCACGTCGGTGCTCCAGTCGACCTTGGTGCCGCCGCGGCCGGTGTCGTAGACCGGCAGGCAGTCGCCGGTGGAGACGGCCTTGAACGCGTCCTCGGTCGGGTCGGGCGCGGGCGTCGTGGTCGGGGGATCGGTGTCGGGGGCCGCCCCGCCCGAGGAACTGCTGTCGCTGCCCGACGAGCTGCCGCCGTCGGACGAGGTGGAACTGGAGTCCGCGCCGCTGCTCCCGCCGCTGCTGTCGCTGCCGCCGCTGGAGCCGGACAGGGTGTCGCCCGAGGAGCCGCCCGAGCTGTCGGAGCTGTCCGAGGGGCTGTCGCTCGGCGTGTTGGACCAGCTGCTGGACGCGCCGCTGGTCGTGCCCGAGGAGCTGTCGTGCTTCTGCCACGGGTGCCAGATGAGGAGCGCGACCACCAGCACGGCGGCGAGGACCAGGCCGCCGCCCGACGAACTCCCGCTTCCGGGACGGCTGGTGGAGGAGGAGGCGGTCGACCTGTTGGTCTGGGTGGCAGCCGACGCGTTGGCCGCCGCACGCCGCCGCGCCTCCTCCTCACGCTCCTCTCGCTCCTGCCGTTCCTGGCGCTCGCGCCGTTCCCGTCGTTCCCGGCGTTCGCGCTCGGCGGCCGCGCGGCGGCGGCGTTCGGCTTCGGCGGCTTCCGCCGCGGCCGCTGCCTGCGCCGCTGCCTCCGCTTCGGCCTGGGCCGCCCGCGCCGCTGCCGCCTCCTCCGCGGCACGGGCCGCCGCGTCGGCCGCGGCCCTGGCCTGCCGTGCGGCCTCCGCCGCCTCGCGCAGCTCCCGTTCCCGCTTGTCGCGGGCCTCGGCGGCCAGCCGTTCGCGTTCCTCGCGCGCCGCCCGCTCCTCCGAGTCGATGCGGGTGGGCAGCGGTGGGGGCAGCGGCCGGCTCACCTCGTCGGTCATCGCGTGCACGGCGCCCTGGTCCCGGCCGAGGGCCCGGCCGTGCGCCTCGTACGCGTCGATCAGCGCCGTCCATCGCACCGGCAGGCGTTCGACGCCGCCGGCCGCGCCCGGATCGGGTTCCGCGCTCTCCACGAACTGCACCAGCAGGTCGCCGAGTTCGGGGCGCAGCCGCGGATCGATGGCGAGGCACGGGCGGATCAGCGGTTCGAGTTCCTTGGGCAGGCCGGCCAGGTCGAGGCGGCCCGCCTGCACGCGGGCCAGCCGCTGGAGCGGGCCGTCGTCCATCAGCGGGTACGGGGCGCGGCCCACCGCGAGGTGGAAGAGGGTGGCGCCGAGCGAGAAGACGTCGGACGCCGGGGTGGAGTGCTCGCCGTGCGCCTGCTCGGGCGAGGTGTAGTCGATGGTGCCCAGCGTCAGGGACGTGGTGGTCTTGTCGAAGGCGTGCGAGATGCCGAAGTCGATGAGCAGCGGACCGGTCAGCGGCAGCAGGATGTTCTGCGGCTTCACGTCACGGTGGACGACGCCCTTGCCGTGCAGGGCCAGCAGGGCCTGCGCGGCACCGGCCGCGATCCACGGCAGCTTCGGTGCGGGCAGCGGCCCGGACTCGCGCACCAGGTCGCCGAGGGACGGCGCGGGGACGTACTCGATCGCCATCCACGGCCGCTCGGCCCGGGCGTCGGAGTCCAGCACCCGGGCGGTGTAGGAGCTGTCGACCCGCTGGGCCAGCTCCATCTCGCGGGCGAACCGCTTGCGGTCGGGTTGGCTGACCTCGCCCTCGGCGAGCAGCGTCTTCACGGCGACGAGCGGGCCGTCGGACGTGGACCGGGCCAGGTAGATCCGGCCCATGCCGCCCGTGGTGAGCCGCCACAGCAGCCGGTACGGCCCGAGCCGCTTCGGGTCGTCCTCGCCGAGCGGCCTGATCCCGATCCCTGACATCCCCCGTGCCCTCCCGTTCCCCCGCTGCCGCACCCCGGCGACGTCGCCGTCAACCGGTGCCGAAGGCGAGGGAGTTGAGTGTGCTGTCTCTGAGGCTGACACGGCAACCGGAGGGGTTCGGTTGCACGGTTCGGCCTCCGGCCCGGTGGGGGGACTCGGCCCGCCCGGCCACGGGCGGTGGGCGGCGTGCCCCTCTCGGGGCGGGTGTACGGCTCCCGCCGGGGGTGCCTGGCGGCGGGCTGCTGGTGGAGTCTTGCCTTGCGGGTGGGTGGGCGCGCGGTGCCTGCGGCGTGGCAGCCGGGTGTGGGCGCGCGGGGGGTGGTGCCCCCGGAGGGGCTCGGCGGGCGTTCGTGCAAGGGCAGTGGGGGTGCCCCGGCGAGGGGGCGGTGGGACGGGCGGGGTTGTCGGTGCCTGGGGGTAGCGTCGGGAGGGTGGATGGGCGAGGGCAGACGGGGTGGCGGGCTGCGGGGATGGGGTGGCCCGGCGGGGAGGCCGTCATGGAGTGGGCGGCGGCGGGGGCCGTCCGGGGGCGGGGCAGGACGAGCGGGCTTGGGTTGGGGGCGGATCTGGGGTTCCAGGTGGGCGACGACCGGCGCTGTCTGGGGGTGTGGCGCGCCGGCCGGCGCGTGCGGTGCCCGCAGGACGCGGTGCTGGCGCCGGAGGCGAAGTCCGGGTTGTGCGCGGCCTGCACCGCGCTCGACCGCTCCAGTTCCATCGCGGCCGACACCCGGCCCGACGACCCGCGGCCCTTCGCGGTCTACCTGGCCCACCACGGCACGGCCGTGAAGGTCGGCATCACCGCCGTGGAACGCGGCATCGCGCGGCTGCGCGAACAGGGCGCGCTGGCCTCGCTGTTCCTGTCCTCCGGCACCCTGATGTCCGCGCGCCGCAGCGAGCACCTGCTCGGCGCCGCGCTCGGGCTGCCCGACCGGGTGTCCACCACGCGCAAGCGGGAGGCGCGAGCGCGGCCCGGCACCGCGGACGGCCGCGCCGCCGCACTGGACGCCCTCGCCGCCCGCGTCCGGGACCTGCCCGACTGGCCGCCGTCCGGCCAGCAGCCGCGCGAGCAGGAGGTCACCGACCACGCGGCGACGTACGGCCTGCCCGCGGACGGCCTGCACCCGCGTGCCGCGATCGCCCCGCTGGCCCCCGGCACCACCGTCGCCGCCCGGATCGCCTGCCGCGTCGGCACCGACCTCTACCTCACCCCTCTCGACCCCCCGGGCGCGCCCACCCCCTCCGGCGCACCCGACGTTGGCCCCGCCGTCCTCCTCGACACCCGCCTGCTGTCCGGCTGGACCCTCCACCCGGCCCTGCCCGGCACCCCGTCCACGGCCCCCCTGATCCCCCTCGCGCCCCACCAACATCACGACCTGGAACCGCTGTTCTGACCCCCTCACGTCGGCCCGCGCCGGCTGTGGTTCCATGTGTCGCTCGCACAGCGAACGGACCTGGGGGGGAAACGTCATGGGCGAAGTGTCGCCACCGCGGAACCGGCGTGCCGTGACGGCGCTCAAGAGGGCCTGGGTGCCCGGCGTCGGACTCGTCATGGGCCGCAAGGCACTGAGGGAGATCCAGGAGACCGGGGAGGGCGGACGGTCGCGGGCGCTCTGGGCGATGGGGGTCAACGGCGTGGTCACCGGGGCCCTGATCGCCGGGATCGTGTCCTCGTGGATCTCCGGCGGCCCGTCCGCGGGAGACGACCTCATGGCCTACCAGGCGGGCCAGTGCTTCGACGTCCCCGGCCTGGCGGACGCGCCGCAGCTGGCGGACGACTTCGTGGCACCGGTGAAGAAGCAGGACTGCTCGGGTCCCCACGAGGCCGAAGTGGTGGGGCGCTGGGCCTCGGGACGGTCGTACGACGCCTATCCCGGCCGCGACGCCATGGGGGAGCGCGCCCTCGCCGAGTGCGCACGGCGCCTGACCGACTACGCCTCGGACACCTGGCGCTGGCCGGACACGCTGCGGCTGGGCGCGGTCGGACTCGACCAGGGCTCCCAGATGTTCGGCAGGAGCAGTCACGTCGTCTGCTACGTCACCGGGGCGGCCGGCCGTTCCGTGATGCAGGACCCCTCCGCTCGGACGCCCGTACAGAGCGCCTACCTCAAGGCCGTGGACGCCTACGTGGTCGCGGCGGCCCGGAAACCGGACACGAAGGGCGCGGTCGCCGACTTCGACGGGTGGCGGACGTACGCGGCCTCCATGGCGACGGCGAGCCTCCGCGAGAGCGAGGCACTGCGGACCGGGCGCTGGCCGGCGGCGGCCGCGCAGCCGCTGGCCGAGCTGGAGGCGCTCGACCAGCGAGAGGCCGCCCACTGGCGGAAGGCGGCCACCGCCCCCGGAGCCGGGGAGGTCGACCGGGAGATCGCCGCCGCGCAGGCCGAGGACGGGTACGGGGACGCGACCGCGGCGCTCCGCCGGGTGCTCGGCCTGCCCGCGGACGGCGTCCGCGGCCACGAGGTGCCGGTCTGACACGGGCCCGGTGGCCCAGGTGGGGCGGGGCACAGGGCGGCCTCGGCACCAGGCGTCACGTGCCGGATGTCCGTCACGTGCCGGACGGGCGTCACCTGCCGGATGTCCGTCACCTGCCGGACGTGCGTCACATGCCGGACGGGCCCGAACCCGTGCGGGCCGCGTCGAGGTGGTGGAGGACGGAGGTCATGGCCCGGTGGACGCCGGCGCGGGTCTCGGGCGTGTGGTCGAGGGTTTCGAAGCCGTGGCGGGCCTGGGGGAGATCGATCAGGTCGAGGGTGGCGGAGCATTCCTCGGCCGCGGTCAGGAAGGCGTCGACGGTCGCGGCGATCTCCGGGTGTTCGAGGCCGGCGCGGGTGAGGACGAGGGGGAGCGGGCCCGCGGAGGGGAGGGCGCGGGCCGGGTGGAAACGGGTGGCGTCCAGGCCCCAGTTCGGCAGCGGCGCGAGGATGGGGTAGGTCAGGGCGACGCAGCGCAGCCACGGCGGGGGCGCGGCCAGCCAGTCCGCGCAGAGCACGCCGCCCGCCGACAGGAACCACAGGGCGATCCGGTCGCCGTCGACCCGGGGGTCGGCCCGGGCCAGGTCCACCGCCGCGGCGACGTCCTCCGCGGCCCGGCCGAGGGACGACAGGTCGTGGAACCGGTGGTCCACCGTCACCCCGACCGCCCCGAGCGAGGCCGCGTACCGGGCGTAGCCGAGGAAGGTCGCCGAGTCCCGCGGGGTGGGCCGGCGGTCCGCCGGGAGCGGGCCGCCGTGCACGAACACGAGGGCGGGGCGCGGTTCCGCCGCGTCCGGCAGGTGCAGGTCCACGCGGCCCGCCCGCTCGCGCGGGCACTCCGCCACGTCCAGCAGGAACGTGCGCGGCGGCGCCCCGGCTTCGGCTCCGGTCCCGGCTCCAGCTCCGGTCTCCTTCTGCGGGGTGAGCCGCTGCCCGCGCCCGGCCGCCGCCTCCACGAGCACCGCGGCCAGCTCGTCCGGGCAGGACAGCATCGGCCAGTGCCCGGTCGCGAGGTCGAAGAACCGCACGTCGCGCTCGGCCAGCGCCAGGATCCGCGGATCGCCCATGCCGGCCAGCAGTTCGACCAGCGCGAAGCTCGTCCCGTTCGCCGTGCACAGCACGCCGGTCGACGGCAGCCCGGCCGCCGCGCCGGTCAGCCGCAGCGGCCGCGTCAGCGTGGCCGCCGGCTGCGGCACGGCCCGCTCCACCAGCAGCGCCGCCTCCTCGGCCGGGACGCCCTCCAGGCTGCCCCACCGGTGCAGGGCGCCCGGCGCGGGCGGCGCCACCGGGCCGCCCACCGGACCGCCCACCGGACCGCCGTCCGGCACCGGCTCGCGCGGCGATTCCTGCGGCGGCTTGCGCAGCGACTCCTGCAGGGCCTGGTCGGGGACGAGGGCGAGGGGCGGGTCGCCGTCCTGGGGGTTACCGGCGTCGAGGTGGACGACGCGCGCCACGCGGCCGGGGTCGCGGTCCGCCGCGCCGAGCGCCGGGTGGATGCCGTAGCCGTGTCCGACCACGACCACCTGGGCGGCGGGGGCGGTTGCGGCGACCGCGGCGAGGGCGTCCCGCACCTCGCCGATGTGCGTCTCCAGGTCCGCGCCGGGCGCCGCGGACAGCTCCACGGGATGGGCGACGGCCCCCGACTCCCGCAGCCGTTCGGCCAGGGCGTGCCACACCCAGGCGCCCGTGTGGATCTCCGGGACCAGCACGAAAGCCGTCGGGGGCGCCGTTGTCGCTGACGTCATGAGCGTCTCCTCGCACGCGGTGTCTCCGCGGACCGGCCGCCTGGGCCGTCCGCGCTCGCCGGTACCGTAGGAACTCCCCTTGAGGGAGGTTCAAGCCGTGGCCGCTGACCGCATGAACGAGCGCGCGAGCATGAGCGCGAGTACGAGTACGAGTACGAGTACGAGTACGTGGAGCATCGGGGAACTCGCCGCGCGGGCCGGCGTGACCGTCAAGACGGTGCGCTTCTACTCGGACCTGGGCCTGCTCCCCGAGACGGCGCGCAGCGCGGGCGGCCACCGGCGGTACGGGGCCGAGGCGCTCGACCGGCTGACGATGATCCGCGCGCTGCGGGCCCTGGACCTGCCGGTCCCCGAGGTGCGGCGCGTCCTGGAGCGGGGGGACGCGATGCCGGGCGCCGGGCCGGCCGACGGGTGGGACGACGGTGCGGCGGGCAGCGGTCTCGACAGTGCCCTGGAGGACGCGGTCGCGCGGCGCCTCGGCGAGGTGGGGTCCCAACTGGCCGCCCTGCGCTGGCGGGAGGCGGCCCTGCAACTCCTGCACGAGTGCCCGGCGGGCGAGCGCGCCGACCGGCTGCGGCTGGTCGCGGCCGTGTCCGCGCCACCCAGCACCGCGGTGATCGCCCGCTTCTGGCGGCGCTGGCTGCCGCCGCGGCTCCCGGCGCGGGTGGTGGCGCTCGTCCTGGAGCGGTCGGTGCCGCAGATCCCGGCGGATCCGACGCCCGGGCAGGTGCTGGCGTTCGCCCGCCTGAACGCGATGACGCAGGGGGAGTGCGGCGACGCGGACCGCGGGCAGCCCGCGGCGCACCGGTCGGGTCAGGGGTTCCGGCCGGCCGTGCTCTACGGCGGGCTCGACGAGGCGTACGGGTTGGCTGCGCCGCACGTGCGGGCGGGGCGGGCGCCGCACGCCGGCGAGGCGCTCGACTGCTTCGTCGCCGCGTACGCGGCGGCCGGCGGGGTGCCGGACACGGTGGGGTTCCGGCGGCGGCTCGGGCCGGTCCTCGCGGCGGACCCGCGGATCGACCGCTACTGGGAGCTGGTCGCGGAGTTGTCGCCTCCGGCGCATACGACGCCGGGGGCGGCGCATGGGTGGCTTCTCTCGGCTCTTGGCGCTGCGCTGGCTTCGGGGGACGTTGCGTAGCCTCTGCGAGGGGCTGGCTCGGGTGGGCTGGGGTGCGATGGCCCCTCGCGGGGGGCTCGCGCCCTTGAGGTGGGTGCCCCGTCCTGTTGGTGGGTGGGTGCGGGTGCGTTGTGGCTTGTCGCGCAGTTCCCCGCGCCCCTAGGTGGGTGCCCCCTGGGGTGGGGTGGGTTGGTGCGGGTTCGCTTGGGCTTGTCGCGCAGTTCCCCGCGCCCCTGGGGGGTTGCCCCTTGGGGTGGGGTGGGTTGGTGCGGGTGTGTTGTGGCTTGGCGCGCAGTTCCTCGCGCCCCTCGGTGGGT
>WRCZ01000204.1 GCA_009783685.1 Actinomycetes bacterium | reverse complement strand
TTCGCGGGCGCGCTCCCGGCGGCGGTCGTCTTGACGGGCACGGTCTGCCCCGGTGCGGACTTCGCGGGCACGGTCTGCCCCGGTGCGGACTTCGCGGGCGCGGCCTGCGCAGGTGCGGACTTCGCCGGTGCCGTCCCCGCGGCGGTCGTCCTCACGGGCACGGTCTCCGCGGCGGCGCGGGTCGCGGTGGAGGAAGCCGGCGCGGTGCTCTTCGCGGCGGTGGTCTTCGTTGCCGCGGCCTTCTTCGCGGTGCCCGCGGTCGCCTTCCTCGCCGGGGCTGCCTTCTTCGCCGTCGCCTTCTTGGCGGTGGTCTTCTTCGCGGTGGTCTTCTTCGCCGCTGCCTTCTTGGCGGTGCCCTTGGCGGCTTCGGTCGTCCCGGCGGTCGCGGCCGCCTTCTTCGCCGGCGTCGCGGGCGCGGCCTGCTTCGCCGGGGCTGCCTTCTTCGCGGCCGCCTTCTTGGCCGTTGCCTTCTTCGCCGGGGCGGTCTTCTTCGCCGCTGCCTTCTTGGCAGCCGCCGCCTTCTTGGCCGGGGCCGCCTTCTTGGCCGGGGCCGCCTTCTTGGCCGGGGCCGCCTTCTTCGCGGCAGGGGTCCGCTTGGCGGCCGCCGCCTTCTTGGCCGGTGCGGCCTGCCCGGTCCCGGCGGCGGCCGGCTTCTCCGGCTCCACGTGGACGTGCTCGACGGTCGGGGACGGCACCGGCTCGGAGGGCGGCTGGGTCGTGGGCGGGGCCTTCGGCTCCTCCAGGTTGCGGATGCGCCGTTCCAGGGTCTCCAGGATCACGCCGACCTTGGTGACGTCGTCGGCCAGGCGGCCGACCCGGCCCACCGCCTTGTCGACCTCCTCGCGGACGAGTCCGACGAGGAGGTCGCGGTTGGCCCGTCCGGTGGCCATCAGCTCGTCGGCGAGGGTCTGCACCTCGGCCGGGACGGCGGATCCGAGCCGCTGCTGCACGGCGCCGACGTCGATCCCCGCCTGGTCGAGCAGGTCCCTCGCCGCGTCGACCGTGCGGCGCCGGGTGGCCTCCGTCAGGCCGCCCGCGATCTGCAGACAGGTACGCAGCGCGTCCCGCATCGCTCTCACTCCTCGCCTCGGCGTTGGCCGCATGCATGCGACATGACTCCGACGCTACCGTCTCCGGCCGTCGCGTCCCGGTGACGGTGCCCTGCGGTACGGTCATCCGGACGCAACCCACGACCCGGGAAGTACCGCACGATGCCCACCATCGAGGAGTGCCGCGACGCGCTCGACCGCTTCTCGGCGACCCTCGCCGGCGCCGAGGGCGACGCCAAGTCCGCCGTTGCCCTGGACCGCTCGCTGAGCTGCCGGATCACCGATCTCGACGTCACCTTCGTGGGCCGGCTGGCCGGCGGCCGGATCCAGGACGTGGTGACGGTCCCCGGCGATCCCGAGGAGAAGGCCCAGATCCGGCTGACGATGACCGGTGACGACCTGCTGCGGATGGTCGGCGGCGAGCTGCACTTCGCCAAGGCGTGGGGCAGCGGCCGGGTCAAGGTGCAGGCGAGCCTGCGGGACGTCCTGCGGCTCCGCTCGCTGCTGTAGCGCTGTCGCCGTCCTGGCCGTCGCCGTCGTGGGCGTCACCGTCCTGGCCCTCGCCGCTACGGCCGTCGCCCGGACCACGGTCCGCCGTGCCGCCCGATGGCCGTCGTGCGGCGGGGATCACCAGCGGCGTGCCGCTCTCGGGGTCCTCGATGATCCGGCACGACACCCCGAAGACCCGCTCCACGAGTGCGGCGGTGAGGATCTCCCCGGGCCGTCCTTCCGCCTCGATCCGGCCGTCGCGCATGGCGATGAGGTGGGTGGCGTAACGCGCGGCCTGGTTGAGGTCGTGCAGCACGGCGACCAGGGTGCGGCCCTGCTCGTGCAGGTCGGCGCAGAGGTCGAGGACGTCGATCTGGTGCTGGATGTCGAGGTAGGTGGTCGGCTCGTCGAGGAGCAGCAGGGGCGTCTGCTGGGCCAGCGCCATGGCGATCCAGACCCGTTGCCGCTGCCCGCCGCTCAGTTCGTCGACATGGCGATCCGCCAGGGCGGCGACGCCGGTGGCCGTCATCGACTCCTCGACGATCCGCTCGTCCTCCGCCGACCACTGGCGCAGCAGCCCCTGGTGGGGGTAGCGGCCGCGGGCGACCAGCCCGGCCACGGTGATGCCGTCGGGTGCCGTGGAGCTCTGCGGGAGCAGCCCGAGGTTGCGGGCCACGGTCCTGGCGGGCAGCGAGCCGATGGCCTGACCGTCCAGCAGGACCCGGCCCTGTGCGGGCTTGAGCAGCCGGGACAGGGCGCGCAGCAGGGTCGACTTGCCGCAGGCGTTGGGGCCGACGATGACCGTGAAGGACCGGTCGGGGATCGCGACGGACAGGTCCTCGGCGACGGTCCGCCGGTCGTAGGCGAGCGTCACCGACTCGGCGGTGAGCCGCTGCTGCCCGGTCCTTCCCTGCGACGGTGTCGACTTGTCGTTGCGGCGCGTCATGGGGAGCTTCTCCTGGGGGTGGTGACGTCGTGTCGGCAAAGCGCTCATATCCGGCCCGCCCGGCGTTCGGTGACGAGCAGCCAGAGCAGGTAGCCGCCGCCGAGCACGCCGGTGGCGACGCCGACGGGCACCTGGCCGGACCCGAAGGCGCGTTGCGCGGCCCAGTCGGCCGTGACGAGCAGGGCGGCGCCCATCAGCGCGGAGGGCAGCAGGCCGACACCGGGCGACCGGCTGAGGCGGCGGGCGAGTTGGGGCGCGGTGAGGGCGATGAAGGCGACCGGGCCCGCGGCGGCGGTCGCCGAGGCCGTCAGCAGGACGGCGGCCAGTACCGCGGTCAGCCGGACCCGTTCGACCGGGACGCCGAGTCCGCGGGCGGTGTCGTCGCCCATCTCGGTCAGGCGCAGCGCCGGGCCCTGCCACAGCAGCAGCGGCATCAGGACGGCGCAGGCGCCGAGCAGCGGCCACACCTGGTCCCAGTCGCGGCCGTCGAGCGAGCCGGTGAGCCAGACGACGGCCCGCGCCGCGTCCACGTAGTCCGCCTTGACGAGCAGGTAGCTGTTGACCGCGGAGAGCACCGCGGACGCGCCGATCCCGACGAGCACCAGCCGGTAGCCGTGCACGCCGCGTTTCCAGGCCAGCAGGTAGACGGCCAGCCCGGTGAGGAGCCCGCCGGCGACCGAGCCGGCCGCGACCTGGTAGGCGGTGCCCTTGAACAGCACGATGACGACCAGCGCGCCGGCCGCCGAGCCCTGGCCGAACCCGATGACGTCGGGGCTGCCGAGCGGGTTGCGCGAGACGCTCTGGAAGGCGGCCCCGGCCATGCCCAGGGCGGCGCCGACCAGCAGGCCGACGGCGACGCGCGGCAGCCGCAGGTCCCTGACCACGAACTCCTCGGCGGGCGTGCCGTGTCCGGTCAGGGTGCGCAGCACGTCGAGGGGCGCGATGCGGAAGTCGCCGGTGCCGATGAGGACGACGGACACGCCGAGCGCGGCCAGCAGCAGGGCGGCGCACACCAGGGCGGCGCGTGCGTCCAGGCGCAGCGACAGCCCGCCGCGGGTGCGAACTGCCGTGATCCGTACGGGTACCGGCCGCGCGGCGGGGGCGGGGTCGGCCGGGAGCGGGGTGGTGCGGGGCGTGTCGGTCACAGCTCGGCCATCCTTCGGCGCCGGACGAGGGCGATGAACACCGGCCCGCCGAGGACGGCGGTGACGATGCCGACCTGGAGTTCCGCGGGCCGGGCGACGAGCCGTCCCAGGACGTCGGCGCCGAGCAGCAGCACGGGTGACAGGACGGCGGTGTACGGCAGGATCCAGCGCATGTCGGGCCCGGTGATGCCGCGGACGACGTGCGGGACCATCAGCCCGACGAAGACGATCGGCCCGCAGGCGGCGGTCGCCGCGCCGCACAGCAGGGTGACGGCGAGCATCACCAGGCCGCGGGTGCGGGCGAGCCGGGCGCCCAGGGCGCGGGCGGTGTCGTCGCCGAGGGCCACGGCGTTGAGCGCCCGGGCGCTGCCGAGCGCGAGCAGGGTGCCGGCCGCGATGAACGGGGCGACCTGCCGGACGGTGGTCATGTCGGCGGCGGCGAGCGAGCCGACCTGCCAGAAGCGCATGCGGTCCAGGGCCGCGTGGTCGGTGAGTTCGACCGCGCTGGTCCAGCCCTGGAGCAGCGCGGTGACGGCGGTGCCGGCCAGCGCGAGCCGCACCGGCGTCGCGGACCGGGTGCCGCCGACGGCGTACACCAGCACGGCGACGACCGCGGCACCGCCGAGCGCCCACCACACGTAGCCGGTGGTGCTGCTGACGCCGAAGAAGCTGATGGCCGAGACGACGGCGGCCGCCGCACCGGCGTTGACGCCGAGCAGCCCCGGGTCGGCGAGCGGGTTGCGGGTCAGCGCCTGCATGGCGGCGCCGGCCATGCCGAGGGCGGCACCGACCAGCAGGCCCAGCAGCGTTCTGGGCAGCCGGAGTTTGCGCACCACCACGTCGTTGTCGGTGCCGGTGTAGTGGAACAGCCCGTGCCACACCTGTCCGGCGGGGATGTCCCTGGCGCCGATGGCGATGCTGGCCACGACGACGGCGACCAGCAGCCCAACGGCCAGCAGCAGCCCGGCCGTTCGCCGGGCGTGGGCATGCGGTGGGCCGCCGTGCGGCAGCCCGGGGGCGGACCCGGTGTCCCGGGCGGGCGGGGAGTGACGTTCGACCAACACGGGAGTTAGGTTAGCCTAACCTTGCCCACGCACCTTCGAGCAGAGCGGCAGCCCATGCACATCTCCCGTTCCCCCCTTGCGTCCGGAATGTCCACACCAGGTACGCCTGCGTCGGGAATGTCCCGCCGCGGCCTTCTCGCCGCCGGCGGCACCGCCGGCCTCGGCGCGCTGCTCACCGCCTGCGGCGGCTCGTCCGGCTCCGGGGACGCGAAGGCGTCCGGCACCAAGGGCTCCGCGTCCGGCGCCGCCACCACCCCCGCCGGGCCCTGGACGTTCACCGACGACCGCAAGAAGCCGCTCCGGCTGGACCGCACGCCCACCCACCTCGTCGCCTACGTCGGCGCGGCCGCGGCCCTGCACGACTACGGCATCGAGTGCGTCGGCGTGTTCGGCCCCACCAAGCTCAAGGACGGCCGGCCCGACGCCCAGGCCGGCGATCTCGATGTCGACAAGGTGACCGTCATCGGCAACACCTGGGGCGAGTTCGCCATCGAGAAGTACGCGGCCCTCTCCCCCGGCCTGCTGATCAGCCACATGTACGAGGCGCCGACGCTGTGGTACGTCCCGGACGAGAGCGCGAAGAAGATCCTGGCCATCGCCCCGAGCGTCGGCATCAACGTCGCGGGCGTGCCGCTCACCACGCCGCTGAGGCGCTACGCCGAACTCGCCACGTCCCTGGGCGCGGACATGGCCTCGACCCGCAACGCCGCCCAGAAGACCCGGTTCGAGCAGGCGTCCGCGGACCTGCGCGCCGCCGTCAAGGCCCACCCCGGCATCAAGGTGATGGCCTGCTCCGGTGCCGCCGACTCCTTCTACGTCTCCACGCCTTCCTCGGCCGCGGACCTGAGCTACTACCGCAGCCTCGGCGTGGACTTCATCGTCCCGAACAAGGTGCAGGGCGGCTTCTTCGAGACGCTCAGCTGGGAGAACGCCGACAAGTACAAGGCCGACGTGATGCTGCTCGACAACCGCTCGGCGACCCTCCAGCCCAAGGACCTGGCCGCCAAGCCCACCTGGGCGGGCCTGCCCGCGGTCAAGGCCGGGCAGGTCCTCGGCTGGCCCAGCGAACCGATCTTCTCCTACGCCAAGTGCGCCGCCCAGATCGAGGCGCTCACCAAGGCCATCACCTCGGCGAAGAAGGTGGGCTGACACCGTGCCGGAGCCGACCTACGCCTTCTTCCACCCGCGCGTCGTCCGCACCCGCCGGCTGTCGCCGACGATGCTGCGGGTCGTCCTCGGCGGCAACGACCTGACCGCCGTCGTCAACGGCGGCCGCGACCAGCGGTTCAAGCTGTTCCTGCCGCACCCCGGGCAGGACGTTCCCGTCCTCCCCGACGTCCTCGACGACCGGTGGTACCCGCGCTGGCGGGCCATGGACCCCGGCGTGCGCGGCATCATGCGCACCTACACCATCCGCGCCACCCGGCAGAACCCCGCAGAGATCGACGTCGACTTCGCCCTGCACGGCGACCGCGGTCCCGCCTCCCGCTGGGCCCACCAGGCCACGCCCGGTGACCCCGTGTCCGTCCTGGCGCCGGTCACCGAGGACAACGGCGGCGTCGACTTCCGGCTGCCGCCGGGCACCGACTGGGTGCTGCTGACCGGCGACGAGACCGCGCTGCCGGCCGTCGCCGCCATCCTGGAGTGGCTGCCGGCCGGCCTGCCCGCCAAGGTGTGGCTCCAGGTCGCGCACCCCGACGACCGGACCCCGCTGCGCACCGCGGCGGACGCCGACATCACCTGGCTGCTGCGGCCCGAGTCCCCGGCCGACGCGGTGCGGACCGCCGCGCTGCCCGCCGGAACCCCCTACGCCTGGCTGGCCGGTGAAGCGGCCGGCGTCCGGGCGCTGCGCCGCCACCTGGTCGGCGAGCGCGGCTTCGACCGGGCCGCCGTCACGTTCACCGGCTACTGGCGCAAGGGCGCCACGGAGGACGAGCTGCTGACCGCGGCGGCGGCCGCCGAAGCCGACGCCTGACCGGGCGCTGGCCGCTGTGCGGAGGCGTTCCGGCGGGGCGCCGGCCTCTCGGACCAGGGGATCGGCGCCCCGCCGGATGCGCGACCGCTCACCACCCCAGGCGGGACAGGGCCTTGCCGCCGTCGAGCCGGCAGGTGCCCTCGCCCGCGGCGGACCACGCGGCGGCGCACAGCGCGCGCAGCCCGTCGAGCGGGTCGCCGGCGCCGTCCAGCACCAGCTCGTCCGCGCCGGCCGAGGCCGTCCAGCCGCCGCAGCCGAACGCGCCGTCCGCGGCGTCCGCCACCTCGGGCTGGGCCCGCAGCAGGTCGCGCAGGTCGGCACCGACGTAGGTGGGCCGGTGCCGCGGCTCGGCGGCGAGCAGGGCGGCCGGCGTGGTCACGCCGGTCAGGACCAGCAGCGCGTCGACGCCGCCGGCGAAGGCCCCCTCGATGTCGGTGTCGAGCCGGTCGCCCACCACCAGCGGCCGCCGCGCACCGGTCCTGATCACCGTCTCGCGGTGCATCGGCGGCAGCGGCTTGCCCGCCACCTGCGGGGTGGCGCCGGTGGCGATGCGCACCACCTCCACCGCGGCGCCGTTGCCCGGCGCGATGCCCCGCCCGCTGGGAATCGTCAGGTCGGTGTTGGACGCGAACCACGGCACCCCGGCGTTCACCGCGTACGCCATCTCCGCCAGCTGCGCCCAGCGCAGCTCCGGCGAGTAGCCCTGGACGGCCGCGGCCGGGCCGTCCTCCGCCGACTCGACCGGCACCAGGCCCCGTTCACGGAGGGCGGCGATCAGCCCCTCGCCGCCGACCGCCAGCACCTTGGCACCGGCGGGCACCTGATCGGCGATCAGCCGCGCCACCGCCTGCGCCGAGGTGATCACGTCCCCGGCCGCGGCGGGCACGCCGAGCCGGGTGAGGTGCTCGGCCACGGTCTGCGGCGTGCGGGCCGCGTTGTTGGTCACGTACGCCAGCCGCATCCCCTGCTCGTGCGCGGCCGCCAGCGACTCCACCGCGTGCGCGATCGCGTCACCTCCCGCGTACACCACGCCGTCGAGGTCCAGCAGCGCGGTGTCGTACGCCACGTCCAGCGCCTGCTCGCTGCCGTTCGGCCGGGTCCTGTGGGTCATGCGTGCTCGCTCCTCGTGTGGCGGTCGACAACCCCGATCATCTCCCATGCCCGCGGCAGGCGGCGCACCCGCCGACGTAGCATGCGCGGATGAGCAACTCCAGCCCGGCCGGCGGGTCCGGCCAGCGCGGCCTGCGCCTGGTGCCGTTCCGCGGACTGCGCTACGTCCGCGGGCGCGTCGGCAGCCTGGCCGCCGTCACCTCGCCGCCGTACGACGTCGTGGTCCGCCCCGACGGCCAGCGCCACCTGGAGACCGCCGACCCGTACAACGTGGTGCGGCTCATCCTCCCGGACGCCGCCACCGCGGACGCCCGCAACCGCAAGGCGGCCCGCACCCTGGCCCGCTGGCTGGACGAGGGCGTCCTGGCCGCCGACCCGCACCCCGCGGTGTACGTCTACGAGCAGCGCGACGGCGACCACCTCCAGCGCGGGGTGATCGGCGCGCTGCGGCTCAGCGGACCCGAGGACGGCGTGGTGCTGCCGCACGAGGACGTCATGCCGGGCCCCGTCGCCGACCGCGCCGCCCTGATGACCGCGACCCGCGCCAACCTCGAACCGCTGCTGCTGACCTACCGCGACGGCGAGGCGACCGCCCACGTCATCGACCGCACCGCGACCGGTGCGGAACCGCTGCTGGCCACCACCACCGAGGACGGCGTCCGCCACCGGCTGTGGGCGGTCACCGATCCCGGCGACCTCGCGGCCATCGACGCGGACCTGTCCGAGCGCCAGGCGCTGATCGCCGACGGCCACCATCGGTGGGCCACCTACCGGCGGCTTCAGGCCGAGCATCGGCCGGGCAGCCCCTGGGACTACGGCCTGGTCCTGCTCGTCGACTCCGCCCGCTACCCGCTGCGGGTCCGCGCCATCCACCGCGTGCTGCCCGGACTGCCGGTGGCCGCCGCGCTGGAGGCAGCCCGCGGCACCTTCCGGGTCCGGCCCGCCGGCGACACGCTCGACGCGGCGCTCGCCGCGCTCGGCGAGGCGGCGGCCGACGGCAACGCCTTCGTGCTGGCCGGTGACGGCTACCACCTGCTGGACCGGCCGGAACCGGCCCGTCTCGCCGCCGCCGTTCCCGCGGACCGCCCGGAGCCGTGGCGGCGGCTGGACGCGACCGTGCTGCACCAGCTGCTCCTGGACCGTGTCTGGCGGATCCCGGACGCCCCCGAGCACATCCGCTACATCCACGACACCGGCGCGGCCGTCGAACTGGCCGAACGGCACGGCGGCACCGCGGTGTTGATGCACCCGGTGGACGAACAGGTGGTGCTGGAGCTGGCCCGCGAGGGCGTGATGATGCCCCGCAAGTCCACGTCGTTCGGGCCGAAGCCGGCCAGCGGGCTGGTCATGCGGGGCCTCGACCTGTCCTGACACGCGCCGAGGGCGGCACCCGCGGAAACGGGTGCCGCCCTCGGCGGTGGGGACGGCCGGAGCCCGGCGACGGTCAGTCGTCGTCGCGCTCCGGGCGGGTGGGCGCGCGGAACGGCGAGTCCAGGAAGGACGAGGGGTCGGCCTCGTCCGTCAGGTCCACGGCGTCGTCGTCGACCGGGGCACCGGCGGGAGCGTCGGCGCCGTCCTCGTCGCCCTGCTCGGCGTCGGCCTCCGAGACGTCGGCGGTGTCTTCGGCGTCGGCATCGGCATCCGCATCGGTGGCGTCCTGGGCGTCGGCGTCGGGGGCGTCGTCCGCGTGCCGGTCCCGGGCGCCGGCGGTCGCGGACGGCCCGTCCGTGTCCGCGGCGTCAGCGCTCTCGTCGCTCTCGTCGTCCTCGTCGGTCTCGTCGTCCTCGTCGGTCTCGACGTCGGTGGCGAGGGCGTCCACGAACTCCGCGCCGTCGAGCTGCGCCAGCCGGTCGGAGGCGTCGGTGGTGCCGTTGTGGTCGGCCTCCACGGCCTTGGCGAACCAGTCGCGGGCCTCGGCCTCGCGCCCGACGGCCAGCAGCGCGTCGGCGTAGGCGTACCGCAGCCGGGCGGTCCAC
>WRCZ01000203.1 GCA_009783685.1 Actinomycetes bacterium | reverse complement strand
GTCCCCGCTGTTCCAGACGCTGCGGCTGAGTTACGGCGACGGGCTCGGCGGGCTCGTCGCCCAGACCGCCCGGCCCTACGCCACCCCCGACTACCGCACCGACCAGCGCTTCCGGCACACCGGGTCGATCGACGAAGGCGTGCTGGACGAGGGACTGGTCGGCATCCTCGGCGTGCCGCTGGTGCTCGGCGGGCGCGGCGGCGGCCGGTCCGTGGGCGCGGCGAACGGCGCCCCGGCCGTCGGCGGCGGGCGCAACGGCCAGGCGGCGCAGGTTCCGGCGGCGAACGGCGCCAGGTCCGGCGGCGGCGCCCCCGGCGTCCCCGGCGCGGCCGAAGGGGACGTGATCGGCGTGCTGTTCGCCGCCGACCGCACGCCGCGCCCGTTCACCCCGGAGGAGGTGGCGCTGCTGTGCTCGCTGGCCGCGCACGCCGCCATCGCCATCGACACCGCCAAGTCCATCACCGAACTCGCCGAGGCCGGCGCGGTGATCCGCGAGCACGCCGCCGCCATGCAGCGTGCCGAGGAGGCCCACGACCGGCTCACCGACCTGGTGCTGCGCGGCGGCGACCTCTCGGAGGTGGCGGCCGCGGTGGCCGGCCTGCTCGACGGGTCGATCACCATCCACGACCCCGAGGGCCGCACGCTTGCCGCGGTCGGGCGGCGCGGCGAGGACTTCGACGGTGTCGTGCCCGAGACCGCGTCCCTGGTCAGGCACGCCGCCGACTCGCACGCCGCGGCCCGCGCCGTCTTCCGCGACAGCCGCTGGACCTGCGCGGTGCTCGCCGGGCAGGAACTGCTCGGCAGCCTCGTGCTGTACGGGCGCGGCCGGCTCGACGACTCCGACCGGCGGCTGTTCGAGCGCGCCGGCGTGGTCACCGCGCTCCTGCTGCTGCTCAGCCGCTCCGTCGCCGAGACCGAGAACCGGGTGCGCGGCGAGCTCGTCGCCGACCTGCTGACCGCGCCCGACCGCGACCCGGCCGGACTCGTGGTCCGCGGCCGGCGGCTCGGCATCGACCTCGGGCGCCCGTGCCTGCTGCTGGTCGCCGAGACCGCCGCAGGCCACCACGACAAACTGGCGGCCGCCGCGGGCCGCTACCTGTTCGGCAGCACCGGCATCAGCGCCGAGCAGTCCGGCACGGTCGTGCTGCTGCTCCCGCACGACGGCACCCGGCCCGGCGACGCGGCCCGCACCGCCGTCGCCCAGCTGACCCCGCTCGTCGGCGCGGACGTCACGGTGGCCGCCGGCGGGCCCGCGGCGGGGCCGCGGGCGATCGCGGACGCGCACGAGGAGGCGGTGCGCTGCCTGCGGGCACTGCAGTCGCTCGGCCGGACCGGCGACGGCGCCAGCGCCGCCGAACTCGGCTTCCTCGGCGTGCTGCTGGGCAACGACCGCGACGTGGAGTCGTTCGTCACCGCGACGCTCGGGCCGCTGCTGGAGTACGACGCCCGGCGCGGCACCGAACTCGTCCGCACCCTCGGCGCCTACTTCGCCTGCGGCGGCACCCTGACCCGCACCAAGGACGAGCTGCACCTGCACGTCAACACGGTGGTGCAGCGCCTGGACCGGATCCAGGCGCTGCTGGGCGCCGGCTGGAACGACCCGGAGCGCGCGCTGGAACTCCAGCTCGCGCTCCGGCTGCACCTGCTGTCCGGCTCCGGCTAGCCCCGGCTCCCGCCGGGGCGAGCCGGCGACCGGGCGGGCACCGGGTCAGGCCGCGGCAGCGGCGCCCCGCGCCCGTGCGGCACGCAACCGCCGGGGAAGCCGGGCCACACCGCCCGGCAGGACGTAGACCACGACCACGAACAGGGTGCCGAGCAGGAACAGCGGCTGGGACAGGGGAACCCGCAGCACCGAGGGCAGCCCGGCGACCGTCCCGGAGCCGGCGAGGTCGCCGAGCCGCTGGTCGGCCCAGGTGTAGACCACCCCGCCGATCAGCGGCCCCCACCGGGAGCCCGAGCCGCCGAGCACCACCATCACCAGCAGCGACAGGGTGAAGTCGGACGTGGTGGTCTGCGGGGTCGCGCCGCCGGTGAGGAGCAGGTGCACCACGCCGCCGGCCGCCGCCAGCGCTCCCGCGAGCACGAACGCGGTCAGCTTGAAGCCGTACGGGCGCAGGCCCAGCACCTCCACCCGGCGCTCGTTCTCCTTGATGCCCTCCCACACCCGGCCGGTGGGGGAGCGCACCGCCCAGTGCACCACGGCCAGGGTCACGACCAGGTAGGCCAGCGCGATCCAGTACAGGTTCGCGGTGTTGCCGATGCCGGCCAGCGACGACGGCAGCCGGTCCGCGGGGATCGCCCGGCCCTCCTCGCCGCCGGTCACCCCGCCCGGGTCGCGCTCCACCAGCAGCGAGCCCGCCTGCGCGAACGCCAGGGTGACCATCGAGAACGCGATGCCCGACACCCGCAGCGACACCGAGCCCAGCAGCGCGGCAAGCGCCGTGCCCGACAGCAGGCCCAGCACCACCGACGGCACGAACGGCAGCCCCGCCTCGGTCATGAAGGCGTTGGTCAGATAGCTGCCCGCGGCGAAGTACAGGGCGTGCCCGAACGACAGCAGACCCGTGCGGCCGAGCAGCAGGTCGTAGCCGGTGGCGAGGGCGCCGAACACCAGGCAGAGCGCGAGGAGTTGCAGGCTGCCGGCGGAGCCGATCGGGCCGTCGAGCAGCCCGGGCAGCGGCAGCGCGCTGTACGGGACGGCGACCAGGGCCAGCAGCACCACGGCCGGCCACCAGCGCGTCCAGCGGCGGACGCCGGGCGGCGCCACCGCCTCGTCGCGGGCGGCCTCGCGGACCGGAGTGGCGGTGGTCATGCGAGCCTCCCGGTGAGTCCGCTCGGCCGCAGGAGCAGCAGAACGGCGAGCAGGACGACCACGGCGAGGTCGCCGAGGCCGGACGCGGCGTAGTAGTTGGCGAACTGCTGGACGAGACCGACCCCCGCGGCGGCCAGGGCCGCGCCGGCGACCGAGCCCATGCCGCCCATCACCACGACGACGAAGGCGAAGATCAGCAGCGACGTGCCCTGCCCCGGATCGACCGAGCCGTAGTAGAGCCCGCCGAGCGCGCCGCCCAGCGCGGCCGCCGCCCCGCCGATCGCGAAGACCAGGGTGAACGCCCGGCGCACGTCGATGCCGAGGGCGGTGACCATCGCCCGGTCCTCCACCCCGGCCCGCACGACCAGGCCGTGGCGGGTCCGGCCGAGGAACAGCCGCAGCGCGGCCAGCACCACCAGCGCGGCCGCCACCAGCACCAGCCGGTTGACCGGGATCCGCGCCCCCAGCAGCCCGAACGTGCCGGACAGGGCGTGCGGCCCGGGGAAGGGACGCGCGTCGGATCCCCAGATCGCCGACAGCAGCGCCGGCACGGCCAGGCCCACGCCGACCGTGGCCAGCACCTGCTCCCTGGGCCGCTCGTACAGCGGCCGGATCAGGGCGAGTTCGAGGACCACCGCGGCCAGCGTGCCGACCGCGGTGCCGAAGGCGACGGCCAGCACGAAGCCCGCGCCGGAGAAGCCGGCCCCCGGCACGTGCCCGGAGGCCGCCCACCAGCTGCCGTACGCGCCGATCGACAGCAGCGCGCCGTGCGCGAAGTTGAGCACGTCCATCAGGCCGAAGATCAGCGACAGCCCGGAGGCCACCAGGAAGTACAGGGCGCCGAGGCCCAGTCCGGTGACGGCGAGCAGGACGACGGTCGACATCAGGCGTCCGCCTCCTCGGGCGCGGGGGAGCCCGCGGGTCGCGGTGGCACGGTCGGTCCTTCCGGGCTGTCGGGACGGTTGTGGCCCGCGGCGGTGGCCGGGGCCGTGGTGTGCGGGCTGTCGGGCGCGGCGGTGGGTGCGGTGCCGCGCGCCGTGCCGACCCCCAGCAGCAGGCGGGTCGCCTCCGCGTCGGCCAGCAGGTCGGCGGCCGGGCCGCGATGGGCCGTCCGGCCGTCGGCCAGCACCACGCAGGACGTCGCGAGCCGGCGCACCAGGGCGAGGTTCTGCTCGACGAGCAGCACCGGCACGGCCTGCGCCGCCCGCTCCAGCACCTGTGCGACCTCGGTGACCACCCGCGGGGCCAGGCCCTTGGTCGGCTCGTCGGCGATGATCAGCCGGTTGCCGTTCAGCAGGGTGCGGCCGATGGCCACCATCTGCTGCTGGCCGCCGGAAAGCGTGCCCGCCAATTGCCGTGCCCGCTGCTTGAGTTCGGGGAACAGTTCGTGCACCAGCGGGTAGTCGGGCGCACCCGCGCCCGGCCGCTCGGCCAGCCGCAGGTTCTCCGCCACCGTCAGTCCGGCGAACACCCCGCGGTCCTCCGGCGCGTAGCCGATGCCGCGGCGCACCAGCGCGTGCGTGGCCAGGCCCGCGGTCTCCTCGCCGCGGAACCGCACGCTTCCGGTGCGCGGCACCAGGCCGAGCACCCCGCGGACCGTGGTGGTCTTGCCCGCGCCGTTGCGGCCGAGCAGCGCGGTGACGCCGGCCGGCGCCACGTCCAGATCCACGCCGTGCAGGATGTGCCGGCCGCCCAGCACGACCCGCAACCCCCGTACCGCCAGCAGCGGTTCGGGCTCCGCGCCGGCGCCCTGCGATGCCGTGCTCACAACGCCTCCCCGAGGTACGCCGACTGCACCGTGGCGTCGGCCATGACCGCCTGCGGGGTGTCCAGCGCCAGCAGCGTGCCGTGGTGCATCACCGCGAGCCGGTCCGCCAGGCCCAGCAGCACGTCCATGTGGTGCTCGACCATCAGCACCGTGCGGCCCTCGTCGCGGTGCAGCGAGCGGATCAGCGCGGTGAGCGCCGGCACCTCCTCGGCGCTCACCCCCGCCATCGGCTCGTCGAGCAGCATCAGCCTCGGCTCGCCGACGAGCAGCACGGCCAGTTCGAGCTTGCGCTTCTCGCCGTGGGACAGGGACCCGGCGACGGCGTCCGCCCGGTGCCCGAGCCCGGTGCGGTCCAGCACCCGGGCCACCTGGCCGGAGTAGGACGACGCCCGCCGCCACAGCCGGTACGAGCCGCCGCCCGCGGCCTGCGCGGCCAGCCGCACATGGTCGGCGACCGTCATCGCCGGCCACAGGCTGGACGTCTGGAACGTGCGGCCCAGGCCGCGGCGGGCCCTGGCCGCCACGCCCTCGGCCGTGATGTCGGCGCCGTCCAGCGCCAGGGCCCCCCGGTCCGCCGGCACCAGGCCGCTGATCAGGTTGAACAGGGAGGTCTTGCCGGCGCCGTTGGGACCGATGAAGGCCAGGAACTCGCCCTCGTGCACGTCGAAGGAGACGTCCTCGACGATGGTCGCGCCGCCGACCGACCACCCCAGGTCGTGCAGGTGCAGTACGGGGACCACCGCTCAGCCCTTCATCGGCTGCTGCGGCGGCGTCACCGAGGCCATCGGCAGCCGGCCGATCAGCTGGGGCTTGGCCGCCGCGCCGGTGCCGGCCAGCTTCGCGGTGAACATCGGCTGGAGCAGGGCGTGATCGGCGGCGCGGATCTGCTCGTCGCCCTTCGGGCCCTGGAACGACCAGCCCTCCAGCGCCTTGGCCATGGCCGTCGGGTCGGTCGCGCCGCCCGCCTCGATGGCGTGCACGATCATCTGCGCCGCGGTGAAACCGTCCGGGCTGAACAGGTCGGGCGTGCCGCCGGCCGCGGTGATGCCGTCCAGCATCGCCTTCTCGACCGGGGTGCCGGCCGCGCCGGGGAAGTAGTGCGCCAGGAACGACACCTTGGAGCCGGCCGACCCGAACAGCGGGTACGAGGCGACCCCGGCCAGGCCCGTGACGACCTTGGTGGACGTCACCACGCCCTGCTGGTCCAGCGCCGTCCACAGCGCCGGCGCGCTCGCGCCCGCCCACGCCACGAACACCAGGTCCGGCTTCTTCGACTTCACCTGCTGCGCGAACGGCGTCAGGTCGCCCGCGCTGGGCGGCGCGAGCACCGAGTCGACCTGCGCGCCCTGACCGCCCAGCACCTGCTTGACGGCGGCCACGTTCGCCTGCCCGAACGCCGAGTTCTGGGTGAGGACGACGACCTTCTTGCCCTTGGAGTCGCCGAGCAGCGACCCCGCGGTGAGGATGTCCTGGTACGACTGCCGGCCCGAGCGGAACGTGTACGCGTTCACCCCGGTCAGCGCGTCCGTCGCGGCCGGGCCCGCGATGTACAGCACCTTGTTCTGCGCGGCCAGCGGCGCGAGTTGCAGCGCCACGCCCGAGTCGGTGGTGCCGGCGATGATCCGGGTGCCCTTGCCGATCAGCGACTTGGTCTCGGCCACCGCCTTCGCCGGGTCGCCCGCGTCGTCCTGCTCGGTGACCTCCACCTTGTGTCCCGCGACCTTGCCGGTGTTGTGCGTGGCGTACGCAAGACCGGCGTCGAAGCCCTGGAGGTACTGCTTGCCGTAGGCGGCCAGCGGACCGCTGCGCGAGTAGACCAGGCCCACCTTGACCGGAGCGGAGGCGGCGCTGCCGCCGCCGTCGTCGGAGGAGGAACTGCCGGCCTGGCCGGCCTTGCTGCAGCCGGCCAGCAGCACCCCGGCCGCCAGCAGCGCGAGCGCGGTGAGGGATCTGCTCCTGGACGGGCCCGAAGGCCCCGGCGTGGTGGACGTACGGATGCGACGCATGGCGGACGGCTCCCGGGGAGGTGGATGGTTGGGTGAACCGTAGAAGCGCCCCGGCGAACCGGACATGTGGGCGGCACACGCACTGTGCCCGCGAGCGGTGTCGGCGGGGACCATGGCGGGCGCGGTGCGGGCTCGGAAAAGGTGGCAGGACCGGGCACCGTCGCCACAGACGGGCCCGCGGCCCCGGACCCGGCGCGCCACGCGCGGTCCGGCACCCGCACCCTCATTTCCGATCACACCCTCACTTCGATCCCCACGGGGAAGGCGGACGCATGGACAAGGTGGTGGCCTCGGCCGGCCACGCGGTGGCGGACATCCCGGACGGCGCGACGCTCGCCGTCGGCGGCTTCGGGCTCTGCGGCATCCCGTCGACGCTCATCTCCGCGCTGGTACAGGCCGGTTGCGGGGACCTGCGGGTGGTGTCCAACAACTGCGGCGTCGACGACTGGGGTCTGGGACTGCTGCTCGGCCTCGGCCGGATCAGCCGCATGACCTCCTCCTACGTCGGCGAGAACAAGGAGTTCGCGCGCCGGTACCTGTCCGGCGAGCTGGAGGTCGAACTCACCCCGCAGGGCACCCTCGCCGAGCGGCTGCGGGCCGGCGGCGCCGGCATCCCCGCCTTCTTCACCCCGGCGGGCACCGGCACCCAGGTCGAGGAGGGCGGGCTGCCCTGGCGGTACGCCGCGGACGGCTCCGTCGCCGTGGCCTCACCGCCCAAGGAGGTACGGGAGTTCGGCGGGGTCCGGCACCTGATGGAGGAGGCGATCACCGCCGACTTCGCCCTGGTGCGGGCCGCCGTCGCCGACCGGCACGGCAACTGCGCCTTCCACGCCGCCGCCCGCAACTTCAACCCGCTGTGCGCGGCCGCCGCGCGGACCACCCTGGTCGAGGCCGAACGCATCGTGGAACCGGGCGAGTTGCCGCCCGACGCGGTCCATCTGCCCGGCGTGTACGTGGACCGGGTGGTTTCCGCGGACCCGCAGGACAAGCGCATCGAGCGCCGGACCGTCCGCACCCCGCAGGAGGAGAAGTGACCATGCCCCTGGACCGCGACCGGCTCGCCGCCCGGGCCGCCCGCGAACTGCGCGACGGCCAGTACGTGAACCTGGGCATCGGCCTGCCCACGCTGATCCCCGACCACCTGCCCGAGGGCGTGCACGTGGTGCTGCACTCCGAGAACGGCATCCTCGGCACCGGCCCCTACCCGGTCGCCGGCGAGGAGCACCCCGATCTGATCAATGCGGGCAAGGAGACGGTCAGCGTGGCGCCCGGAGCCGCGTACTTCGACTCGGCCCAGTCCTTCGGCATGGTGCGCTCCGGGCGGATCGACGTCAGCGTCCTCGGCGCGATGCAGGTGTCGGCGCACGGCGACCTCGCCAACTGGATGATCCCCGGCAGGATGGTCAAGGGCATGGGCGGCGCCATGGACCTGGTGCACGGCGCGCGCCGGCTGATCGTGGTGATGGAGCACGTCGCCAAGGACGGCTCGCCGAAGATCGTGAACGAGCTGACGCTGCCCGCCACCGGGCGGGGGGTGGTCGACCGCATCGTCACCGACCTCGCCGTCATCGACGTGGCCCCCGGCGGCCTGCGCCTGGCCGAACTCGCCCCGGGCGTCAGCGTGGAGCAGGTGCGGGCCGCCACCGAAGCGGACCTGCTGGTGCCGCAGGGGCTGGCGGAGGCGGCCTGACGGCGCGACGGACGGCGCGCGGGGCCGGTCTCCCGGGGACGGCGTGGGAGGCCGGGTGCCCGGGGGCAAGGCATCCGGAGGTGCGGCGTCGCGCGGTGCGGCGTCGGGCGGTGCGGCGTCGGAGGTCGGGCCTCGGGAAGTGCGGCGGCCGGACGCCCGGCGTTCCGGCGGCCGGGCGCGGGAGACCGACTCCCGTGCCCGGCCGCGGAGTTCGGCCCGGCCGCGCCGGCGCAGGTCAGCCGCCGGCGGTCGCGGCGGCCAGCGCCTCCCGCACGTGTCCGGCGACGACCTGCGCGCCGCCGTGGCCCAGCACCACCGAGTAGTGGTTCACCCCGGGGGCGAAGTGCAGCGCCACACCTTCGTCCCGCAGGCCGCTCGCCTCGATCACCGCGGGTGCGTACAGGCCCACCGGCTCGTCCTGCAGACCGCGTTCGGCCCACAACAGCCGGGCAGGAACGGTCAGTTCGTGGATGGCCGCGAACACCTCGGGGTTGCGCAGCTCGTCCTCCGCGTCCTCGCGGATGGCCGCGGCCATGCACGCGGACCGCAACTGCGGCGCGGTGCCGGTCAGATCGCGGTCCAGGTACGCGGCGATGTCCGGGCCCCGCAACTCGGCGAACGCCGGGTGCGCGGCCCAGAAGGCGTGGTAGGCGGCCCGGTCCTCGAACGTCATCTCCAGCTTGCGCATCGCGGGCCCGATCACCGCGTGCAGCACCGCGTCGATGTCCGTGTCCTGCGGTACGGGGAAGCCCAAACCGCCGTCGACCAGGACGAGTTCGCTGTAGCGCCCGGGGTCGCGGCGGCCGGCCACGCAGGCCACGAACCCGCCCATCGAGTGTCCGGCGAGCACGGCCCGCTCCACCCCGAAGTGGTCGAGCACCGCGCGGAGGTCGTCGGCGTGGCGGGCCATCGTGCACGTCCCGGCGACGTCGCGGCTCAGACCGCGCCCGCGCAGGTCGGGGGCGATCACCTCCACCCCGTCGAGCTGCTGCGCGACGCGGGTCCAGGCCAGCCCGTTGCTGGCGATGCCGTGCACGGCCAGCAGCGTGCCGGCCCCCGGCCGCCCCGGCCAGCGCCGCACCGCGAGGCGCCCGCCGGCCACCTCGACACCCGTGTCCTCGTACTCCCGGTACTCCTGCTGCTCCGGCATCGGCCGCCCGCCCTTTCCGCCGTCCCGCACGGCCCGAGCAGGATAGGCACCCGTGGCTCCCCCGGTCATGGCTTCGTCCCACACACCGCGACCCCGTGATGTGTGGACCCGCGGCAGCACGCGCCTCCGGCGCGGACCGTGACGCGGCAGGACCAGTGCGACATCCCCGCCACCGGGGGACGGACACCGGCTCAGCCTCGCCCTGCCAGGGGAGTTGGACGCGACCCTGCCCGGGGCGTGGGTCAGGTGCGGGGCTGGTCCGCGCCTCGGGCGGCGGATGCCGGTTCCGCCGGGCCCAGCCAGGGGAGTTGGCGGCGTGCGTGCTGGGGGTGTCGGGTTAGGTGCGGGTCTTGTCCGCGCTCCGCGACGG
>WRCZ01000202.1 GCA_009783685.1 Actinomycetes bacterium | reverse complement strand
GGCAAGGACGCCATCGCGCGCGCCATGCGCAAGCAGAACCTGCCGATCCAGCGGGTGCTGACCGGCGACTCGCTGGTCACCCTGGCGCACGAGATGCGCTACCCCGACATCTCCGCGCTGTACGCGGCGATCGGCGAGGGCCACATCACCGCGCAGTCGGTGGTGCAGAAGCTGGTGGACGCGCTCGGCGGCGAGGAGGGCGCCACCGAGGACATCGCCGAGATCACCACCCCGACGCAGGGCCGCACCAAGCGGCGGGCCAACGCCGACCCGGGCGTGATCGTCAAGGGCACCAGCGACGTGTGGGTCAAGCTGTCCCGCTGCTGCACGCCGGTGCCGGGCGACCCGATCATCGGCTTCGTCACCCGCGGCAACGGCGTCTCGGTGCACCGGGCGGACTGCGTCAACGTGGAGTCGCTGTCCCAGCAGCCGGAGCGCATCATCGACGTCGAGTGGGCGCCGACGCAGTCCTCGGTGTTCCTGGTCGCCATCCAGGTCGAGGCGCTGGACCGGTCGCGGCTGCTGTCGGACGTCACCCGGGTGCTGTCCGACCAGCACGTCAACATCCTGTCGGCGGCGGTGCAGACCTCCCGCGACCGGGTCGCCACCTCGCGCTTCACCTTCGAGATGGGCGACCCCAAGCACCTCGGCCACGTCCTGAAGGCCGTCCGCGGCGTGGAGGGCGTCTACGACGTCTACCGCGTCACCTCGGGCCGCCAGCGCTGAAACGACCGCGCCCCTGAAGGGACCGCGCAGTGCGGTCACCCTCAGGGGCGCGAGGTCGTGCGCTCCGGCGGGAACCTCTAGCGGAACTCGCCCATGCCCTTCAGGGCGGCGTCCAGGAGCGCCTGGCGGCCGTCCAGCTCGGACTGGAGCTTGTCCGCCTTCGCCGTGTTGCCCGCGGCACGCGCCGCCTCGACCTGCTGGCGCAGCTTGTCGACGGCCGCCTGCAGCTGTCCGGTCAGCCCCTCGGCCCGGGCCCGCACCTCGGGGTTGGTCCGGCGCCACTCGGCTTCCTCGGAGTCCTGCAGCGCGCGCTCCACCGTGTGCATCCGCGCCTCGATCCGCGGCCGGGCGTCCCGCGGCACGTGGCCGATGGCCTCCCAGCGCTCGTTGATCGAACGGAACGCCGCCCGGGCGGACTTCAGGTCGCTCACCGGCAGCAGCTTCTCCGCCTCGACGACCAGTTCCTCCTTGCGCGCCAGGTTGTCCCGCTGCTCGCTGTCCCGCTCGGCGAACACCTCGGACCGGGCGGCGAAGAAGACGTCCTGCGCACCGCGGAAGCGGTTCCACAGGTCCTCCTCGGCCTCGCGCTGCGCGCGGCCCGCGGCCTTCCAGTCCGCCATCAGCTCGCGGTAACGGGCCGCCGTCGGGCCCCAGTCGGTGGAGTCCGACAGCGACTGGGCCTCGGTGACCAGCTTCTCCTTGGTCCGCCTGGCATCCTCGCGCTGCGCGTCCAGCGACGCGAAGTGCCCCTTGCGGCGCTTGGAGAACACCGAACGGGCGTGGCTGAAGCGGTGCCACAGCTCGTCGTCGGCCTTGCGGTCCAGCCGCGGCAGGCCCTTCCAGGTGTCGACCAGGGCACGCAGCCGCTCACCCGCGGTCCGCCACTGCTCGCTCTCCGCGAGCTGCTCGGCCTCGGCGACCAGCTGCTCCTTCGCGGTCCTGGCTTCCTCGTTCTGCTTGGCCTTCGCCGCCTTGCGCTCCTCGCGCCGGGAGTCCACCAGCGCGGTCAGTGCGTCCAGCCGCTCGGCCAGTGCCGCCAGATCGCCCACCGCGTGCGCCTCGGACACGGTGGCCCGCAGGTGCTCGATCGCGGTCAGGGCTTCCTTGGGGGCGAGATCGGTGGTCCGTACCCGGCGTTCGAGGAGGCTGATCTCCACGACGAGCCCCTCGTACTTGCGCTCGAAGTAGGCCAGGGCCTCCTGGGGGGAGCCCGCCTGCCACGAACCGACCTCCTTCTCCCCGTCGGCCGTCCGCACGTACACGGTCCCCGTCTCGTCGACGCGGCCCCACGGGTCGCTGCTCACAGCGCCTCCCTCACGTGATGCCCCACCGAATCTCGCCCGGCGGGCATCGTCCACAGTTTCCTGCCGGCCGGGCCGCACGCCCTGACCGGTCCAACGCCAACATAGGCGACCAGCGGCCTCGCTGTCCGCATCCGATGAGGGCCCAATCGTGATTCAGATACCGATCAGGTCTCGGTGCCCGCCGGGGGCGGGCCCTGACCTGGACCCGCACCCCGCCGCGCGGTCAGGACTTGGTGACCGTCGCCTTGTTGATCACGACGGTGGCGTTCGGCGCGCCGTCGCCCTGGCCGGTCGACTCGCCGGCCTTGGCGATCTTGTTCAGCACCGTCATGCCGTCCGCGCTGATCGTGCCGAACGGGGTGTAGCTGGGGGGCAGCGGGCTGTCCTTGTAGACGAGGAAGAACTGGCTGCCGCCGGTGTGCTTCTGGCCTGTGTTGGCCATGGCGACGGTGCCCGCCTTGTACGTCACCGAGCCGGTCGCGCCGGCCTTGCCGAAGGCGTCCAGGTTCTCGTCGCCGATGGTGTAGCCGGGACCGCCGCTGCCGCTGCCGCTCGGGTCGCCGCACTGCAGCACGTAGATGCCGGTGGTGGTGAGCCGGTGGCACTTGGTGTGGTCGAAGAAGCCCTTGCCGGCAAGGAAGTTGAACGAGTTGACGGTCTCCGGGGCCTTGGCCGCCTCGAGCGAGATCGGGATCGCGCCGCAGGTGGTCTGGAGGGTGAAGGTGTAGTGCGCCGACTTGTCGATGGTCTGCGCCGGCTCCTTCTTCCACTGCTCGGTGCCCGGGTTGCCCGCGGCCGCCTTGGCGCACGGGTCCGGTCCCTTGGCCGGTGCGGTGGTGGCGGCGGCGGAGGCCGACGGGGTGGCGCTCGCCTTCGCGGCGGCGTCGGTCTTCTTGCTGCTGCCGTCGAAGGCACCCGCCGCGTACGCGCCGATGAGCGAGGCGGCCACGACCGCCACGACCGCGGCGATCGCGGAGTTGCGCACCTTCGACTTGCGCCGCGCCTCGACCCTGCGCAGCTGCTGCCGCTCGAACTTCTCCCGGGCGAGCTGCCGCCGCCGCTGATCCTTGGTGACCACTTCGCCGTCTCCGTCGTCTGTCGTTGCCGTCCGTGCCGTGGGGGGCACGCTGTGCGTTCACTGTGTGGCGGCTGTGTCCCCGGTGTCCCGGCGGCCACAGGCCGTTGTTCTGTTCTCGAACGCGAATGCGTGTGCCGAGATCTTCGCGTCCCTCAGGCCCGCAGTCCAGTCCGAGGGCGGTCCGTTGCGGGCACGATACGAGTTCGCGACCGCCGCGCCCCCGCCGGTAGGCTCGTGGCACACCACCGCTCGACAGCACCGCGGCGAAAGTCGCGGACGACAGAAGGACGAACGTGCTCATTGCCGGGTTCCCCGCCGGGGCCTGGGGGACCAACTGCTACGTGGTCGCCCCCGCCGCCGGCGAGGAGTGCGTGATCATCGACCCGGGTCACCTCGCGACCCAGGGTGTCGAGGACATGCTCGCCAAACACCGCCTCAAGCCCGTCGCCGTCGTCCTCACCCACGGCCACATCGACCATGTCGCCTCGGTCGTCCCGGTGTGCGGAGCCCATGACGTCCCGGCCTGGATACATCCCGAGGACCGGTACATGCTCGGCGACCCGGAGAAGGCGCTGGGCCGGGCGATCGGTGCGCAGCTGCTGGGCGAACTGACCGTCGGCGAGCCCGACGACCTCAGGGAACTCACCGACGGCGCCGGCCTGCAGCTGGCCGGCCTGGAGTTCACCGTCGCGCACGCGCCCGGCCATACCAGGGGGTCGGTGACGTTCAGGCTGCCCGAGGCCGCGGAGGAGTCCATTCCCTCCGTGCTGTTCTCCGGCGACCTGCTCTTCGCCGGCTCCGTCGGACGCACCGACCTGCCCGGCGGTTCCGCGGCCGAGCTGTACGAGTCGCTGGCCCGCGTGTGCCTGCCGCTCGACGACTCGACCGTGGTGCTGTCCGGCCACGGCCCCCAGACGACCATCGGCCGCGAGCGCGCCTCCAACCCCTACCTGGGCGAGGCGGCCCGCGCCGCCGGAGCCGGAGAACCGGCTCCACGACGAGGATTGTGACGACTTCTGCTGTGAGCACGTTCCAGGCCCCCAAGGGCACCTACGACCTGCTGCCGCCCGACTCCGCGACCTACCTCGCGGTGCGCGAGGCGATCGCCGCCCCCGCGCGCCGCGCGGGCTACGGCTATGTCGAGACCCCCGGTTTCGAGAGCGTCGAGCTGTTCTCCCGCGGTGTGGGGGAGTCCACCGACATCGTGACCAAGGAGATGTTCACCCTCACCACCAAGGGGGGCACCCAGCTCGCGCTGCGCCCCGAGGGCACCGCGTCGGTGCTCCGCGCGGCGCTGCAGGCCAACCTCCACAAGGCCGGGAACCTGCCGGTCAAGCTCTGGTACTCCGGCTCCTACTACCGCTACGAGCGGCCGCAGGCCGGCCGCTACCGGCACTTCTCCCAGGTCGGCGCCGAGGCGATCGGCGCCGAGGACCCGGTGCTGGACGCCGAGTTGATCATCCTCGCGGTGGACGCGTACCGGTCGCTGGGCCTGCGCGGCTTCCGGCTGCTGCTGAACTCCCTCGGCGACAAGGAGTGCCGCCCGGCCTACCGCGCCGCCCTCCAGGACTTCCTGCGCGGCCTCGACCTGGACGAGGACACCCGCCGCCGGATCGAGATCAACCCGCTGCGGGTGCTGGACGACAAGCGCGAGGCGGTGCAGCGGCAGCTGGCCGGGGCGCCGCTGATCGCCGACCACCTGTGCGAGGGCTGCAAGGCGTACCACGAGCAGGTGCGCGACCTGCTGACCGAGGCGGGCGTGGCCTTCGAGGACGACCCGAAGCTGGTCCGCGGGCTGGACTACTACACCCGCACCACCTTCGAGTTCGTGCACGACGGGCTCGGCTCGCAGTCCGCGGTCGGCGGCGGCGGCCGCTACGACGGCCTGTCCGAGATGATCGGCGGCCCGTCGCTGCCGTCGGTCGGCTGGGCGCTGGGCGTGGACCGCACGGTGCTGGCGCTCAGGGCCGAGGGTGTGGAGCTGGAACTGCCCGCGGTCACCGACGTCTACGCGGTGCCGCTCGGCGAGGAGGCGCGGCGGGCGCTGTTCGGCGCGGTCACCGCGCTGCGCCGGGCCGGGGTCGCGGCGGACTTCGCGTTCGGCGGCAAGGGCATGAAGAACGCCATGAAGTCGGCCAACCGCTCCGGCGCGCGGCTCGCGCTCGTGGCGGGGGAGCGGGACCTGGCCGACGGAGTGGTGCAGCTCAAGGACCTGGAGTCCGGCGAGCAGGTGCCGGTCGCGCTCGACGATCTGGTCGCCACCGTCAAGGAGCGGCTGGTTTAAACCCCCCGTCCGGGTGGAGGTCGGTCAGGACTTACGCCGTCCTGACCGACCTCGTGCACAATGAGGGGTGCCCGCCCCCACGGATGCCCGCCCCCACGGAGAGAATCGGCGACCATGACGACTTCCGCTCTTGACGAGCCCCGTACGGACGGCGATCGCGAAGAGCCGGCGCGCGAGGAGATCGCGGCGGGCAAGCCGCTGACCTGGCTGCTGCTGATCTGTGGTGCGCTGGGCCTGTGGGCGTCGTTCGTGATCACCAACGACAAGTTCGTCCTGCTGCAGGACCGGATCGAGGGCAAGACCCCGCACTTCTCCTGCAGCCTCAACCCGATCATCTCCTGCGGCGACGTGATGGAGAGCTCGCAGGCGCACGTCTTCGGCTTCCAGAACCCGATCATCGGCCTGGTCGCCTACGGCGTGGTCATCAGCCTGGCGATGGGCCTGTTCGCCGGCGCCCGCTACAAGCCGTGGTTCTGGTACGGCCTCCAGGCCGGCGGCCTGTTCGGCGTCTGCTTCGTGAGCTGGCTGCAGTACCAGACGATCTACCACATCAACGCGATCTGCCTGTGGTGCTGCCTCGCCTGGGTCGTCACCATCCTGATCTTCTGGTACACCGCCGTGCACAACATCAAGCACGGTCTGATCAAGGTGCCCGGCAAGGTCCGCGAGGCGGTGCTGGAGTTCCACTGGGTGGTGCCGGTGCTCTGGTACGGCGTGATCGCGCTGCTGATCCTCACGCACTTCTGGTACTACTGGAAGACCGTCATCTGACCTGCGGGAACGCCCGGCCGCCCGGCCGGCTTCCCGACGCCACGGCTTTCTGCCGCACCGCCCGTGACCCCTGAGGGTCCGGGCGGTGCGGCATGTCAGAGGGGTGTCCTAGGCTTCAGGGCGTGGAGCCAGACCTGTTCACCGCCGCGGCCGAGGAGCGCCGGGAGCGGGACCCCAGCAGCAGCCCGCTTGCCGTCCGGATGCGCCCGCGCGTCCTCGACGAGGTGGTGGGCCAGCAGCACCTGCTGCGTCCCGGCTCGCCGCTGCGGCGCCTGGTGGGGGAGGGCGGCGGCGGCCCGGCCGGCGCGTCGTCGGTGATCCTGTGGGGCCCGCCCGGCACCGGCAAGACCACCCTGGCGTACGTGGTGAGCAAGGCCACCAACAAGCGCTTCGTGGAACTCTCGGCGATCACCGCGGGCGTCAAGGAGGTCCGCGCGGTCATCGAGAGCGCCAAGCGCGAGTCCGGCGGCTACGGCCGCGAGACGGTGCTCTTCCTCGACGAGATCCACCGCTTCAGCAAGGCCCAGCAGGACTCGCTGCTGCCCGCCGTGGAGAACCGCTGGGTGACGCTGATCGCCGCCACCACCGAGAACCCCTACTTCTCGGTCATCTCCCCGCTGCTGTCGCGCTCGCTGCTGCTCACCCTGGAACCGCTCACCGACGACGACCTGCGCGGCGTGCTGCGCCGGGCGCTGTCCGAGGAGCGCGGGCTGGCCGGATCGGTCACCCTGCCCGAGGACGCGGAGGCGCACCTGCTGCGGATCGCCGGCGGCGACGCCCGCCGCGCGCTGACCGCGCTGGAGGCCGGCGCGGGCGCGGCCCTCACCCAGGGCGAGGACACCATCACCCTGGCCACGCTGGAGCAGGCGGTGAACCGGGCCGCGGTCGCCTACGACCGGGACGGCGACCAGCACTACGACGTGGCGAGCGCCCTCATCAAGTCCATCCGCGGCTCCGACGTGGACGCGGCCCTGCACTATCTGGCGCGGATGATCGTGGCCGGGGAGGACCCGCGGTTCATCGCGCGCCGGCTGATGATCTCCGCCAGCGAGGACATCGGCCTGGCCGACCCGACCGCGCTGCCCACCGCGGTGGCCGCCGCCCAGGCGGTGGCGATGATCGGCTTCCCCGAGGCGTCGCTCATCCTCAGCCACGCCACCATCGCGCTGGCACTGGCCCCCAAGTCCAACGCGGCGACGACCGCGATCGGCGCGGCGCTGGACGACGTCCGCTCCGGCAAGGCGGGCCCGGTGCCGCCGCACCTGCGCGACGGCCACTACAAGGGCGCCGCCAAGCTCGGCCACGCCCAGGGGTACGTCTACCCGCACGACGTCCCCGGGGCGATCGCCGCCCAGCAGTACGCCCCGGACGAGCTGGCCGGCCGCCGCTACTACGAGCCGACCCGCTACGGCGCCGAGGCCCGGTACGCCGACGTCGTCGAGCGGGTGCGGCAGCGGCTGTCCGGCAGGACCGAGCCGCCGGCCCGCCCCGCGGCCGAGCCCGCCCCCGAGGCGGACGCCGCACCGTAGCGGCCGAAGCCCTGGTGGCGGCCCCTCCCGCCCGCCGGCGGGGCGGGCCTCCGCATCGGTGGGAATGGCGCCGCGCCGCGCCGGGTTACCCTCGATGCATGTGCGCGCGCCGGGCGGCCGAAGGCCGCCCGCGCGCATGTTCCACGTCGGGACGCGGCTGACCATGCCCGCGGCAGCGGGCCTGGGGTTCCCGAGTCGGACCGTGCGCACCCCTCAGCAAACCATCGGGTAAGGTGAGCCTTACCTAAGTACACGGAGGTTCGACGTACGTGAATCAGTCGCGTCCCAAGGTCAAGAAGTCCCGGGCTCTGGGCATCGCGCTCACCCCGAAGGCGGTCAAGTACTTCGAGGCACGCCCCTACCCGCCGGGTGAGCACGGTCGCGGTCGCAAGCAGAACAGCGACTACAAGACCCGCCTGCTGGAGAAGCAGCGGCTGCGGGCGCAGTACGACATCAGCGAGCGGCAGATGCTGCGCGCCTACGACCGTGCCAAGAAGGTCACCGGCAAGACCGGCGAGGCGCTCATCATCGAACTGGAGCGCCGGCTGGACGCGCTGGTGCTGCGGTCCGGGCTGGCCCGCACCATCTACCAGGCGCGCCAGATGGTCGTGCACGGCCACATCGAGGTCAACGGCCGCAAGGTCGACAAGCCCTCGTACCGGCTGCGTCCCGAGGACGTCGTCCAGGTCCGCGAGCGGTCCCGCGAGAAGACCCCGTTCCTGGTCGCCCGCGAGGGCGGCTGGTCCGGCGACGGCGAGACCCCGCGCTACCTCCAGGTCAACCTCCAGGCGCTGGCGTTCCGGCTGGACCGCGACCCCAACCGCAGCGAGATCCCGGTGATCTGCGACGAGCAGCTCGTCGTCGAGTTCTACGCCCGCTGATCATCCGCGCAGGCGCCCGCGCGCTCGTCCGCCGGCCGCCCAGCGGCCGCTTGCCGGCCACCGGGCGCGGTCGCACTCAGCCCGCCGTCTCCCCGGAGGCGGCGGGCCGCTGCGTGCGGGCGGCCGGGCCGCCGCCGGCACCGCCGGGCCTGCGGCCGTGCGGCCTGGGCCGGTTCAGGGCCCGGTCCACCGCCTCGTCGAAGCCGAGCCGGCCGCCCTCCGTCAGCGCCGCCGTGTAGGGGCCCTCGCCCAGGGCCGTCCGCAGCCGCTTCTCGCACACCGTGTGCGGTGCGTTGAAGTGCCGCGAGCCGAACAGCCGCAGGCCCACCGACTGCCACAGCCTGCCCGCCGCGCCCTGGAGCACCGCCGCCTCCTGCGGTGCCCCCTCGTCCTCGGTCACCAGCGCCAGCATCTCCAGCGCCAGCACCGACCCGACCAGGTCGTGGAAGGCGTGGCCGATCGCCAGCGACTCCTCGGCCAGCCGCCGGGACCGCTCCGGCTCGCCGGACTTCCATGCCGCGTACGCCAGCACGTACAGCGCGTAGGCCAGCGCCCACCGCTCCCCGTGGTCGCGGCAGATCTCCCGGACGTCCTCGGCCAGCCGCACCGCGTGGTCCAGCTGCCCCTGGAAGGCGACCGCCATCGCCAGCTCGACCTGGCCCATCAGCACGTTGCTGTTCAGCTCGCCGATGCCGCGGTAGCGCAGCAGCGCGTCGCCGATGAACCGCTCGGCGCGCGCCATGTCGTCCGAGACCAGCGCCAGGCAGCCCAGCCGGTGCACCGCGTACGCCTCCGCGGTCTCGTTGCCGGTGGCCCGCGCCTCCCGGCGGCACTCCTGAAGGACCGAGAGCGCCGCCGCCGAGTCGCCCTGCAGCAGCGCGACATAGCCGTACACCCACATGGCCTTGGCGCGGGCCTCGGTCGCCGTCTCGCACGCGTCGAGCGCGCGCTCCAGCCAGTGCCGGCCCTCGGCCAGCCGCCCGCAGCCGACCCAGCAGAACCACAGGGTTCCCGCCAGGTACTGGCCGACCGCCGGGTCGTCCGGCGGCTCACCCTCGGTGCCGTCCAGGCTGAAGTCCAGGGCGAGGCGCAGGTTCGGCAGGTCGGCGGCCACCCGGGCGGCGACCTCCGCCTGCCGCGGGCTGAACCAGTCCAGCTCGCACCAGGTGGCCAGGCCCAGGTACCAGTCGCGGTGCCGGCGCCTGACCCGCAACTCGTCGCCGATCGCGGCCAGCCACACCGCGCCGTACTCCCGCACGCTCTCCAGCAT
>WRCZ01000201.1 GCA_009783685.1 Actinomycetes bacterium | reverse complement strand
CTCACCCGCCACCGGACCGGCGACGGATCCGGCACCGAGGGCAGCGACGGCACAGGCAGCCCGGGCCGCACCGGCACCTCGGACGGCACCGGCACCCGGCAGGGCGCGGCCACCCCGGACGGCACCGGCACCCCGGACAGCGCGGCCGCCCCGCACAACACCGGCACCCCGCACGGCCCGGCCACCCCGGGCGGCACCGGCACCCCGGACCACGCGGCCACCCCGGAATGCACCGGCACCCCGGACCACGCGGCCACCCCGGACGGCACCGGCGCCGAAGCCCACGGCCGGGAGACCCCGCTCCCGCTCGACGCCCTGGCGTTCTTCACCGAACTGCGCGCGACGCTGGGCCTGTCCGACCGGGTCCTGCCGCTGTACCTGGAGGAGATCACCGCGACGCTGTCGGTGCTGGCGTTCAAGGACGCCAAGGGGCAGCCGGACGCCGCGGAGCTGGTGGCGGCCGGCTTCCAGGCGGTGGAGAGCGGGATGACCGAGGGCCACCCCTGCTTCGTCGCCAACAGCGGGCGCCTCGGCTTCGGCGCCCACGACACGCTGCGGTACGCGCCGGAAGCCGCCGCGCCGGTGCGGCTGACCTGGGTGGCGGCCCGCCGCGACCTGGCGGACTTCCACGCCGGCGAGGGCCTCGACTACCGGGCCCTGATCGAGGCCGAGCTGGACCGGGCGACCCGCGACCGGTTCGCCGCGGTGCTCGCCGGCCTCGGCCTCGACCCGGACGGCTACCTGCTGATCCCGGTCCACCCCTGGCAGTGGGAGCACCGGCTCGCGGTGACGTTCGCCGGCGAACTCGCCCGCCGGCACCTGGTGCTGCTCGGTCCCGGCGACGACACGTACCTCGCCCAGCAGTCGGTGCGCACCTTCTTCAACGCCACCCGGCCGGACCGCCACTACGTCAAGACGGCGCTGTCCGTGCTGAACATGGGGTTCCTGCGCGGCCTGTCCGCCGCCTACATGGCCGCCACCCCGGCGATCAACGACTGGCTGGCGGCGCTGATCGCCGCCGACCCGACGCTGGCCGCCGCGCGGTTCTCGATCATCCGCGAGCGGGCCGCCGTCGGCTACCGGCACCTGCCGTTCGAGGCGGCGACCGGGAAGGGCTCGCCGTACCGGAAGATGCTGGCCGCGCTGTGGCGCGAGAGCCCCGTGCCCGCACTGGAGGACGGCTGCTCGCCCGTCACGATGGCCGCGCTGCTGCACCGCGACGCCTCCGGCGGCTCGCTGGCCGCGGCGCTGATCGCCCGCTCCGGGCTGGCGCCCGAACGCTGGCTGCGCGGCTACCTGGACGCCTACCTGGTGCCGGTGGTGCACAGCCTGTTCGCGTACGGCCTGGCGTACATGCCGCACGGCGAGAACGTCATCCTGGTGCTCGGCGCGGACGGCGGCAGCGTGCGGCGCGCGGTGTTCAAGGACATCGCCGAGGAGATCGTGGTGATGGACCCGGCCGCCGAACTGCCGCCGCAGGTCGAGCGGATCAGGGCGGAGGTGCCCGAGGAGCTGCGGGTGCTGTCGGTGTTCACCGACGTCTTCGACTGCTTCCTGCGGTTCCTGAGCGCGACCCTGCACACCGGCGGGGTGCTGGACGAGACGGTGTTCTGGCGCACCGTCGCCGAGTGCGTCGCCGGCTACCAGGAGGCGCACCCGCAGCTGGCGGAGGCGTTCGCGCGCGACGACCTGTTCGCGCCGCGGTTCGCGCTGTCCTGCCTCAACCGCCTGCAACTGCGCGACAACCAGCAGATGGTGGACCTCGCCGACCCGTCGTCGGCCCTGCAGTTCGCCGGCACCCTGGCCAACCCGCTGGCCGCCCACCGTCCCGGCGGCCGGCCGCCGGCTCAGGAGGCCGGCCAGTCCACCTGCGGCGACCGGTAGAAGCCGATGCCCATCCGCTGCCACCGCGGCCCCTGCGCGGCCAGCCGCACCCGGTAGGCGTTCCAGTCGTGCGTGGCTGCCGGGGACCAGCCGAGTTCGGCGATCCCCGGCAGCCGCGGGAAGGCCAGGTGGTCCAGGTCGGCGCCGGTGCGGACGGTCTCGGTCCACAGCGGGGCCTCGACCCCGTAGACCGCGCCGGCCGGCAGGCCCGCGAGGAACGAGGCCGGGTCCCAGTCGTAGGCGGTGCGCGCCTCCACGTAGCCGGCCCAGTGCTGGCCGGGCGGGCCGCCGGGGGCGTACTGCATGTCGAGGTAGGCGCGGCTGGCCGGGGACATGATGACCCGGGTGCCGGCCTTCGCCGCCGCGACGACCTCGGGGGCCCGGCCGGAGGTGCCCCAGTACTGGACGAGGGCGCCGGGCACCGGGTGCGCGGCGTCGAGCTGGTGCCAGCCGATGACGGTCTTGCCGTACCGGGTGACGATCGGCTGCACCTTGTCCATGTAGGCCACGTAGTCGGCGGCGCTGGTGGAGTGCGCCTCGTCGCCGCCGATGTGCAGGTAGGGGCCCGGCGTCAGCGCGGCGATCTCGCGGATGACGTCGTCGAGGAAGGCGTAGGTCTCCGCCTTCGGCACGCACAGCGAGCTGAAGCCCACCTTGGTGCCGGTGTACAGGGGCGGGGCCTTCCCGTCGCAGTCGAGGTCGGGGTACGAGGCGAGGGCCGCGGTGGTGTGCCCGGGGCCGTCGATCTCCGGGACGACGGTGAGGAAGCGGCTCGCGGCGTAGCGGACGATCGTCCGGTAGTCGTCCTGGCTGTAGAAGCCGCCGGGGCCGCCGCCGACCTGGGTGCTGCCCCCGTACGACGCCAGGCGCGGCCGGGAGCCGACGGCGATCCGCCAGCCCTGGTCGTCGGTGAGGTGCAGGTGCAGCGTGTTGACCTTGTACAGGGCCAGCTCGTCGATGTACCGCTCGACCTGGGCGACGGTCAGGAAGTGCCGGGCGACATCGAGCATCGCGCCGCGGTAGGCGTAGCGGGGCACGTCGCGGATGTCGGCGTCCGGCACGGTCCACGCCGCGCCGGGCACCGCGGTGCGGCTCTCGACCGCGGCGGGCAGCAGCTGCCGCAGGGTCTGCACGCCGTGGAACAGGCCGGCGGGCGTGCGCGCGCTGATCACCACCGAGCGGGCGCCGGTGCGCAGCCGGTAGCCCTCCTCGCCGAGGCCGCGGTCGGCGTCCCCGAGCGCCAGCACGATCCCGCCGGCCCGGTCCGCCGCGGTCGCGCGGGGCACCGCGACCACCGGCAGCGGATAGCCGGTCGGCGGCCGCAGCAGCGAGGCCGCGTACGCCGCCACCCCGGCCGCGCTCGCGGGCACCGCGGTCCCGCGGGCGCCGTCCGCGCCGGCCGGAGCACCCGCTCCCGCCGGGCCCGCCGCGTCACCGCCCGCACCCGGGCCCGTGCCCGCACCGGCGACCTCGATCGCGGTGCCGCGCGTGAGGCGGAACGCCCCGCCGCCCGCGCGGACCGCGGCGGGCACGGGCACCACCCGGGCGGCCACGGTCGCCGCGGCGGTGGCGGCGGCCGGTTCGGAGGAGGCGGTCCTGGCGCCCGCCGCGGAGGCGCCCGCCGCGAGCATCAGGGCGCACAGCGCGCGCGGCACCGCGCCGTGCGGGACCCGGGGCCGGGGCCGGCCGGGCGGCGGGACCGGGGCGGCCCCCGGCCGCGCGGCGTCGCGTCGTGTCACGCCCCCACGAGTAGCCCCCGCGGCCGGACCCGGTCAAGGTGGCCGCGCCGCGCGGCCCGCGAGGACCGCTCCCCCGCTCCTTCTTCACTCTTCTGGCCGCCCTTGTCCGGCATCCCTGCCCGAAATCGGGCAGGATTCTTGCAAACCAAAGATGATCACACCAGTATCAACGGGTGCTCGAACGCCGGACGTCCTACGAGGACCTCATCGACCACCTGGTCCGCACCACGTCGCTGCACCGCGGCGAGGCGACCCGGGTGGTGCTGGACGTCCTGGCGTACTTCGACGAGACGACCGAGGAGTTCGTCCGCCGCAGACACCGCGAGCTCCAGGCCAAGGGCCTGGTGAACGCGGAGATCTTCCAGCGGATCGCCGAGGAGCTGCCGCACCGGGCCGTGGCCCCCGCGACGCTCTCCCAGCGCCAGCTCCGCCGGATCGTCTACGGCTGAGCCGTCCCCGCCGAGCAGCCCCCGGAGCGGACGGCTCGCGCGCCCCACGGCGCTTTTCTGGATTCACCACGAGGCAGGACGACGGAGAGGGACGGCATATGTGCGGAATCGTCGGATACATCGGCAGGCGTGACGTCGCACCGCTGCTGCTGGAGGGCCTGCAGCGGCTGGAGTACCGGGGCTACGACTCGGCCGGCGTCGTCATCAGCGGGAAGTCCGGCGACCTGCGCACCGTCAAGGCCAAGGGCCGGGTGCGCGACCTTGAGGCGCGCATCCCCAAGCGGTTTGCCGGCACCACCGGCATCGCCCACACCCGCTGGGCCACCCACGGCGCCCCGAGCGACGAGAACGCCCACCCGCACCTGGACACCGAGGGCCGGGTCGCCGTCGTCCACAACGGCATCATCGACAACGCCTCCGAGCTGCGCGCCAAGCTGACCGCCGACGGCACGGTCTTCGCCTCCGAGACCGACACCGAGGTGCTCGCCCACCTGATCGGCCGCTCCGACGCCGACACGCTGGAGAAGAAGGTCAGCGAGGCGCTGCGCACGGTCGAGGGCACCTACGGCATCGCCGTGATGCACAAGGACTTCCCGGACCGGATCGTGGTGGCGCGCAACGGCTCGCCGGTGGTGCTCGGCATCGGCGAGAAGGAGATGTTCGTCGCCTCCGACGTCGCCGCGCTGGTCACCCACACCCGCCAGGTGGTGACCCTCGGCGACGGCGAGATGGCCACCCTCAAGGCGGACGACTTCCGCACCTACACCACCGAGGGCTCCCTGACGACGGCCACGCCCACCACCGTGGAGTGGGAGGCCGAGTCGTACGACATGGGCGGCCACGACACGTACATGCACAAGGAGATCGTCGAGCAGGTCGAGGCCGTGGACCGGGTGCTGCGCGGCCGGATCGACGACCGGTTCGCCACCGTCCACCTGGGCGGGCTGAACCTGGACCCGGGCGAGGCCCGCCGGGTGCGCCGCATCAAGATCCTGGGCTGCGGCACCAGCTACCACGCGGGCCAGATCGGCGCGCAGCTGATCGAGGAGCTGGCCCGCATCCCCGCGGACGCCGAGCCGGCCTCGGAGTTCCGCTACCGCAACCCGGTGGTGGACCCCGACACCCTGTACGTGGCGGTCTCGCAGTCCGGCGAGACCTACGACGTGCTGGCCGCCGTGCAGGAGCTCAAGCGCAAGGGCGCGCGGGTGCTGGGCGTGGTCAACGTGGTGGGCTCGGCGATCGCCCGCGAGGCGGACGGCGGCACCTACGTGCACGCCGGGCCCGAGGTGTGCGTGGTGTCCACCAAGTGCTTCACCAACACCGTGGTGGCCTTCGCGCTGCTCGCCCTGCACCTGGGCCGGATCCGCGACCTGTCGGTCGCCGACGGCCGCCGGATCATCGACGGCCTGCGCCGGCTGCCCGGGCAGATCGACGAGATCCTCAAGACCGAGCCGGAGATCAAGCAGCTGGCCAAGCAGTACGCCGACGCCCGCTCGATGCTCTTCATCGGCCGGGTGCGCGGCTACCCGGTGGCCCGCGAGGCGTCGCTGAAGCTGAAGGAGGTCAGCTACATCCACGCCGAGGCGTACCCGGCCTCCGAGCTCAAGCACGGGCCGCTGGCGCTGATCGAGCCGGCCATGCCGACCGTGGCGATCGTCCCCGACGACGACCTGCTGGAGAAGAACCGCGCGGCGATGGAGGAGATCAAGGCCCGCAGCGGCCGGATCCTCGCGGTCGCGCACCAGGAGCAGGAGAAGGCGGACCACACGATCGTGGTACCGAAGAACGAGGACGAGCTGGACCCGATCCTCATGGGCATCCCGCTCCAGCTGTTCGCGTACCACACCGCCCTGGCGCTGGGCCGCGACATCGACAAGCCGCGGAACCTGGCGAAATCCGTCACCGTCGAGTAGTCGCGCGACACCGGGAGTACGACGCGGGCCCCGCCGATCGGCGGGGCCCGCGCTCGTGCGCGGTGCGCACCGCGGGGTGCGCCGTGCGGTGCCGCGGGTGTACCCGCGGCGGGACGTGCGGGAGTTGCGGGGCGCGCGGGACGTCCGGGAGGGGCGTCCGGGAGGTGGGGGACGTCCGGGCTCCGGGGCTACGGGATGACGACGACGGGGCGCTGGGCGCGGCGGGCCAGCCGGCCGGCGACCGAGCCGAAGATCCGCCCGACCAGGCCGTGGGTGCCGCCGACCACGATCGCGTCGGCCTCGTACTCCCGGCCGACCTCCTCCAGTTCGTGGCAGATGTCGCCGCCGCGCTCCACCAGGACCCAGGACATCTCCGCCAGGTGGTCCGCGCAGGCCAGTTCCAGGCCGAGCACCTCGGTGCGGTGGTCGGGGACGTCGACGAACACCGGCGGTTCGCAGCCCGCCCACACCGTGGCCGGCAGCCGGTTGGCGACGTGCACGATGATCAGGGCGGTACCGGTCCTGCGGGCCATGCCGATGGCGTAGGACAGCGCGCGCTCGCTGGAGGTGGAGCCGTCGAAGCCCACCACGATGCCGTGCCGGAAGGCAGGGTCGCATGCGTGGCGCAGCGTGGGGGCCTGCTCGGGCAGTGCCGCCGACTCGGCGAGCGGCCTGCGGTCGGCAGGCTCGGGGTACTCAGGACCGGCCATGATGCGGATTCTCGGCGAGGGCGGCGCTGACGCGCCGAGCAGCGGACAGGACGGTTCGCGCGGGGCGGGCCGCCGCAGCGGCCTGTTTCGGCCAGTTCGCCACTTCCCGTCCCACTCCCTCCAGAGTACGGCCGTGGGGACCACCTGCACAGGCGCAGCCAGGCCCCCACATGGACTCCCGTACCCGGAGTTCCCAGGAGAATGCCGGAGCACGGCCGAGAGTGCAACGCCATCACGCCAACCGGTCGCACGGCCGGGCGCACCGGCGCACCGCGGGGGCGCACCTCGGTCGTCCGGCCGGGCCGGTCCCCGGCGAGGTCAGGACGCGCCCGGCGGCGCGCCCGCGGGCGGCGGCACGGCGCCCTGGAAGATGCCCGGAAGACGGCGGATTCTCAGGGGAATTCAAGGATGCCCGCTACCGGGCCGCACTCCGGCGCACTTCCCGGCGCATGGTGCCCGACCACCCCGACGCGAGGGCGATTTTCGGCCAACTTCCCTTCCCTGTGGCCGTGTTGGGACGGATGCCGGCTAACACCTCTGCCACCTGCGGTTCTACGATGCACGTCGGCTCCCGACGACGCGTCACGCGCCGGACGGGGCTCCTGTGACGTGAGGCGTACTTCCCAGTGGGCGCTGTGAGTGAAACGCTTCGTGATCGAATGCTTTACGCCACGTTGTCTTGTCGATTTAGCGTCAGATGAGGAAGTTGTCACTAACGCCCCACCTGACACAGTAGATTTGATCATGAGGTGGCTGCGCCGGACAACGGGGGAGTACGTGCAGGACCGAGGGGACGACGCGTCGATTCGAGGGGGGCTAGAGCTCCATGAGCCAGGAGTCCGGTTCCGGTACGGCGACGGACACTTCGTCGCAAGCACCATCCGCATCGCCTCGCGCCATCCGTAAACTCTCCGCGCGGCGCCGGCCCGAGGTCGTCGCGGTGCTGCTCTTCAGCGGTGGCCCGATATTCGAGAGTTCCATACCGCTGTCGGTGTTCGGCATCGACCGGCAGGACGCGGGCGTGCCCCGCTACCGGCTGCTGGTGTGCGCCGGCGAGGAGGGCCCGCTGCGCACCACAGGCGGCCTGGAGCTGAGCGCGCCCTACGGCCTGGAGGCGCTGTCGCGGGCCGGCACGGTGGTGGTGCCGACCTGGCGCTCGATCTCGCAGGCGCCGCCGCCCGACGCGCTGGAGGCGATCCGCCGGGCCCACGAGGAGGGCGCGCGGATCATCGGCCTGTGCACGGGTGCCTTCGTGCTGGCCGCCGCCGGGCTGCTGGACGGCCGCCCGGCCACCACGCACTGGATGTACGCGCCCACGCTCGCCAAGCGCTACCCGTCGGTGCACGTGGACCCGCGCGAGCTGTTCGTGGACGACGGCGACGTGCTGACCTCCGCGGGGACCGCGGCCGGCATCGACCTGTGCCTGCACGTGGTGCGCACCGACCACGGCACCGACGCGGCGGCCGCGCTGGCCCGCCGGCTGGTCGTGCCGCCGCGGCGCTCCGACTGGCAGACCGGGCAGCGGCACCTGGACAGGTCTTTACCCGAGGAGATCGGCGCCGACCCGCTGGCCGAGGTCGTCGCCTGGGCGCTGGAGCACCTCCACGAGCAGTTCGACGTGGAGGCGCTGGCCGCGCGCGCCTACATGAGCCGGCGGACCTTCGACCGCAGGTTCCGGTCGCTCACCGGGAGCGCGCCGCTGCAGTGGCTGATCACCCAGCGGGTACTGCAGGCCCAGCGGCTGCTGGAGACCTCGGACTACTCGGTGGACGAGGTCGCCGGGCGCTGCGGGTTCCGGTCCCCGGTGGCACTGCGCGGGCACTTCCGCCGCCAGCTGGGCTCCTCCCCCGCCTCGTACCGGGCCGCCTACCGCGCCAGGCGGCCCCAGGACGAGCCGGACCGGCCGCTGCCGACCCCCGAGGTCCCCGCGCTCCGGCGCGGCCCGGTGGCGCAGATCCTGGCGGTCGCCGGCAAGGCCGACGGAGAGGCGTACGCCCGGGTGCCGGACCAGCCCGGCCGGGGCGACATGGCCGACGGACCCGGGCGTACCCGGCTGCGCACCGCCCGCGGCCTGGGTGCCGCACTGCCCGGCCCGCGAGATCGACCCGTAGGGTGAGACACATGAACGACCGGATGGTGTGGATCGACTGTGAGATGACGGGGCTGTCGCTGGCGCATGACGCGCTCATCGAGGTGGCCGCGCTCGTCACCGACTCCGAGCTGAACGTCCTCGGCGAGGGGGTGGACATCGTCATCCGCCCGCCCGCCGAGGCGCTGGAGTCGATGCCGGAGATCGTCCGGCAGATGCACACCACCTCGGGGCTGCTGGACGAGCTGGCCGAGGGCGTCAGCATGGCCGAGGCGGAGAAGATCGTCCTGGACTACGTGCGCGCGCACGTCACGGAGCCGCGCAAGGCGCCGCTGTGCGGGAACTCGGTCTCCACCGACCGCGGCTTCCTCGCCCGGGACATGCCGACGCTGGAGCAGCACCTGCACTACCGGATCGTCGACGTGTCGTCGATCAAGGAGCTGGCCCGCCGCTGGTACCCGCGGGCGTACTTCAACAGCCCCGAGAAGAACGGCAACCACCGGGCGCTGGCCGACATCCGCGAGTCGATCGCCGAGCTGCGGTACTACCGCGAGGCGGTGTTCGTCCCCGCTCCCGGCCCGGACACCGACACGGCCCGGGCGATCGCCGCGAAGCACGTCGTGCCGCCCGCGACGACGGGCGCGGGCGCCACCCCGGACACCCCCGCATAACAGGGGCGCGACCACCCCTCGGCACCCTGTACACTTTTCGAGGCGGCGCCACCCCGGCAGGGACAGCGCCGCTGATGGTGGGTGTAGCTCAGCTGGTAGAGCACCTGGTTGTGGTCCAGGATGCCGCGGGTTCGAGTCCCGTCACTCACCCCACCTCGCAGGGGCGCCCGGCCGCGGAAACGTGGCGGGGCGCCTCTTTGCATGTCCGCGGTCAGGCCAGCGGCGGGCTCGGCCGGCATGACCGCGGACACCGGGAAGTCCGGGAACGGCCGGCGCTCGCCGATCTTGCGGAAGCTCCAGGACTCGTAGAGGGCCTGGACCCGCGGGTCCTCGACATCGGCCTGGAGCCCGGCGAGGTCCTCGACGCGGTCCGCCGGGAGCGCGCGGGCGCGGAGCTCTGCGTCCCCAGGAACGTGT
>WRCZ01000200.1 GCA_009783685.1 Actinomycetes bacterium | reverse complement strand
TACTGGAACTTCAACTTCCCCTGCTGGAGCATCGATCCGTCCCAGCAGACCGGTGACTGCCACCAGACCACGCACGCCGACCAGCACGCGGTCGCGGTCGGCAGCTACCACGGCAAGCCGTTCGTCTACGTCGGTGACGACGGCGGCGTCTACAAGCGCCCGCTGAACGGCAGCACCGACGCGGACGGCCACGCGACCGACTGGGTGTCCACCAACGACGGCACCATCGACACCCTGCAGTACTACTCGGTCGGCATCGGCCAGGACCCGGCCTCCCACGGCGTCGCCGTCAACGGCGGCCTGCAGGACAACGGGCAGTCGATCCTGCGGCCCGGCGACAAGGTGATGGGCTCCAACTTCGGCGGCGACGGCGGCGACACGCTCACCGACCCGGCCAACGGCTGCAACATCGCCCAGGAGTACGTCTACCTCGCCGTCAACGTCACGCAGAACTGCGCGGTGAACGACGGCGCGTGGGTCGACGACCCGTCGAAGGTGACGAGCTACGACGTGGCCCCGCCGGACAACGCGACCGCGGAGGCCCGCTTCACCGCCCCGCTGACCGCGGACACCAAGGACGGCAACACCTGGATCGCCGGCGGCCGGCACGTGTGGGTGCAGACCCACGGCTACGCGATCCGCAGCTCCAGCGAGTGGACGAACGCGTTCGACCTGGGCGCGGGCCACACCGCGACCGCGGTGGCGGCGCAGGGCGGCAAGGTCTACGCGGCCTGGTGCGGCCCCTGCAACAACCAGGGCTTCACCCGCGGGCTCGCGGTCGGCAACGCCGACGGCACCGGCTGGCACCAGGTGAGCCTGCCGGCGACCGGCGCCGACGGCACCGTGCCGAACCGCTACCTGGCGGGGCTGGCCGTCGACCCGGCGAACTCCTCGCACGTCTACCTGGCCGTCAACGGCTTCTCGCGGCAGTGGACCGAGGGCCCGGGCGCCGGCATCGGCCATGTCTTCGAGTCCACCGACGGCGGCACCTCCTGGAAGGACGTCTCGGCGAACCTGCCGGACGTGCCCTCCAACGCGGTCATGGCCCTGCCGAACGGCGGCCTGCTGCTGGCCACCGACCTCGGCGTGGTCTACCGCGCCCCGCACCACGCCGGTTGGGAGCGCGTCGGCTCGCTGCCGGCGGTGGCCGTGCTGCAGCTCAAGCCGGGCTCGGACGGCCGGATCTACGCGGCCACGCACGGCCGCGGGCTGTTCGCCATCCGCCTGAACTGACGCGGGCGCAGCACACACCGGGGCCCGGTGGCCGCGCAGCGAGCGCGGCCACCGGGCCCCGGTCCGTGGCACGGCCGTACGGCCGCGGCCACCCGTCCGATCGGTCCGATCAGAACAGGTAGTTGTACGAGTTCCAGCTGTAGCCGATCTTCTGGCGGGCGCCGAACGGGGCGCTCGCCTTGCCGGTACCCGGGTACAGGTACAGGTTGCCCTTGGTGTCGCGGGCGATCAGGTCGTTGCGCCCGTCGCCGTTGGTGTCACCCAGGCCGAGGATCTTGTTGTACGTGTTCCAGCCGGCACCGATCCGGGTGCGGGCGGAGAACGGCGCCTTGTAGTTGCCGGTCCCCTTGTACAGCCAGAGCACGCCGGACTTGTCGCGCGCGACGATGTCCGCCTTGCCGTCACCGGTCAGGTCGCCGCGGCCGGCGATCTGGGTGTAGATCTGCCAGCCGCCGCCGATCTTGGTGCGGTGGGCGAACGTGCCGTTGCTGTAGGACAGGTACTCCCACAGGTTGCCGCTGGTGTCCCGGGCCAGCAGGTCCGGGTAGACCGCGCCGCCGATGTTGCCGGGCGTCACGAACGCGTTGTAGACCTGCCAGCCGGTGCCGATCAGGCCGTCGCTGCTGCCGTAGATGCGCAGCGTGCCGCCGAACCGGGCGTAGGTGTTGACCACCGTGGTGTCGGCCGAGTTGTTCTGGAAGAAGGCGTTGGCGCCGCTGAAACCCGTGCCGTTCTTGGTCCGTGCCGCGAAGCCGCCGCCGACCTTGGGCTCGTAGAACCAGAGGTTGCCGGCGGAGTCCCGGCCGTTGATGCCGAACGACCAGCCCTGGTTGGGGTCGCTGGCGTTCGGGCTGGCGCTGAACGCGACCTTGTTGGCGGCGGCGTGCTTCGCCGCCTCGCTTCCGATCGTCCCCGTGGAGCTGTCCGCACTGGCCGCGACGGTGGCGCCCAGCGTCAGGGCGAGCGCGCCGGCGGCGACGGCCACGGCGCGTGAGCGCAGGCCGCGCGTCGCGCGACGAGGGTGATGCGATGTCACCTGTTGGTCCCCCTCAGTGAAAGATGCATGCTCTCCCGCTCAGATCACGCGCGGGAGGCCATGACGGTACCGCGCGGCCCACCACGAACGCCGCACAGAACTGTCATCGTCCCGTCACAGTTCCGCCCCTGCGGGGAAACCGCGTGCAGGTGTACGGACCCGCCCTGCGCGCGGCGTCACTTGGGGCGGATGTCGGAGATCTTCTTGGTCGCCAGGTCGGACTGGACCGCGAGGTAGGTGTACGTCGGGTGCGCCGGGTTGCCCCACTGCAGGCGCACGGTGCTGGAGGCGTGGCCGGCGCCGCTGCCGTCGTAGCCGACCCGCCAGCCCTGCGGCACGTCCTGGGCGCGCAGCACCCCGTCGGCGTGCTGCGCCGACTCCCAGGCGGCCAGCCGCTTCCGGAGGGCGGGCGTGAGGTACTCCGCCCGCAGGTCGGCGGCGAGCCGCCCGCTGCCGCGGTCCCAGACCGCGTCGATGTACGCGCCGTAGAAGTCGCCGACCCGGCCCATCGCGGACTGCGGGTCGCCGAACCGGGGTTGCGGGCCCGGCGCGGCCGCGGCGGGAGCGGCGTGCCGCACCTTGGCCTGGGCCGCCGCCGCGGGGGCGGCGATCGCGAGGGCCAGTGCCGCGGCGGCGAGCCCGAGCCGGCGGGCGGTGCGGGAACGGCGAAGCGGCCGGTCGAGGGGCCGGCCGGAGGGAGCGGTCATGGATTCCTGCCTTCCGTTTTCCTGCGGAATATCAGGTGATGACCGACAAGCGAAAGTGACACCCCGTGAGACCCCGTCCGCCGCCCGCCGGTTGTCTCCCACCCGGGTGCACTCCGGCAAGGCGGATGTCGGCCGTCCGCGTGACAGGGTCGTGACCGAATCCGCACCGCCCGGGGCTCGATGGCTCATTCCGCCTTCGGTACGGTGGTTTTCAGCCTGGATACGGGGACCAGCGGGATGATCAAGCCATGCCCGAGCGGTGTCCCCGCCGACCACCGATCGGGGAGCCGACGACGATGCGAGCCACGCGAGCCACCCCGGCTCTCGCCACCGCCCTGGCGGCGGTCGCCGCCCTGGTACTGAGCGCGTGCGGATCGGGCTCCGGCGGCTCCGACACCATCGACAAGGGCAGCCCGGAGACCACGGCGACCACCGCGTCCGCGTCCCCGTCGGCGGCCCCCACCGGACCGCCCCCGAAGGTCGACGCGCTGCTCGCCCTCCCGGCGGACCTGAAGGTCGTCTTCGACTTCGGCACGCCCGCCGACCACACGCAGGCCGCCGCGCTCACCGGCGCCGCCGACTTCATCCAGGCCATCAGCCACGCGGTGGTCAAGCAGAACGCGCACGACCCGCTGCTGTCCGCCTACGGCGCGGGGGACGCGCTGGCGTACGCGCGGAACTACGTGCAGCAGAACGTGCAGCGCAAGCTCACCCTCACCGGCACCGACCGGTACTACCGGCCGAAGGTCACGGCGAGCAAGGGCGGCGGGGCCGTCGAGGTCACGTTGTGCAACAACCAGGCCAAGCTGTACAGCAAGGAGACCGCCACCGGGAAGGTGCACATCACCCCCGCGGACGACGCGAGTTACTCGCTGTTCGCCATCGTGATGGTGAAGCTCCCCTCCGGCAAGGAGCTGTGGCAGGCCCATTCGATCACGGTCAAGGGGAAGGCACTGGAATGCGAGCAGTGAGACCGATGTCGCTGATCGGGCGGGGGCTGGTGCTCGCCGGGGTCGCCGTGGTGGCGGCCGCGGGCACGGCGTTCGCCAACGGTGACGTGTCGAAGACCACTTCGGGGAGCAGCAACAACGGGGACCTCGGCGCCCAGGTCAAGGGCGTGACGATCACCAGCTCCAGCAAGGCCGGCAGCTCGGCGAAGCCGCTGAGCTCGTCCGACGTCAGCTGGACGCCGCCGCCGTGCTGGATAGGCCCGATCGGCGGGCCGGCCGAGTTCAAGAAGATGGTCGAGAAGCAGGTCAAGGACACCGACTCGTACCCGGGCCAGGCCAACTACGCGATGGAGGCCATGGACGAGTACCGCCGCCACTACGAGGAGGGCTACACCTGGCAGGGCGGCGGGGACGGGTACAAGAACTTCAACCTCGACCAGGAGGGCAAGGGCCAGTTCTGGGGCCCGTTCGAGAACCCCGCCTCCGACAGCATCCACAAATTCGACTGCAACTCGACGCTGCCGATGTGGGTGCCCAACGGCCAGCAGCCGCCGGCCGGCACGCCGAACGTCATCACCACCGCGATGCTCGCCAAAATCGCGGCCGCCCACACCCAGGTGCCGGGCGTGTCCATCGAGACCAACCCGCGCGGCACCCAGACGGTCAACCTGCCGACCTGGGTGAAGCTGCGGGACAACTTCGCGCCCGTGACGGTCCGGGCGACCGTCGACCTCGGCGGCGGCGCCACGCTGTGGGCCGAGACCACCGCGAAGACCGACTCGGTCCACATCGACCCGGGCACCCCGGACGCCCAGGTCTTCCCGGGCGGCGGAGACTGCCCGGTGGGCGCGGACGGCTCGGTCGGCGCCGACTACAACGGCAACCCGAAGGCGACCCCGCCGTGCGGCGTCACCTACCAGCACTCGACCCAGAACCGCGGCCCGTTCCAGCTCAACGTCACCGCCGTGTGGGGCGTGACGTGGCAGGGCTCCGACGGCGACGGCGGCACGCTGGCCCCCGGCACCATCAGCGACCCGACCCCGATCACCGTCCGCGAGATCCAGACCGTCAACCGCTGACCCCACGACGCACGCAGGGGCGGCACCCTCGGAGGGTGCCGCCCCTGCGGCGTGTGCGTCCGGGCAGGCCCGGCCGGATCAGTAGATCGGCTTCTCGGGCTCGATCGTGTTGACCCAGCCGATGACGCCGCCGCCGACGTGGACGGCGTCGGAGAAGCCGGCCGACTTCAGGACGGCGAGCACCTCGGCGCTGCGCACGCCGGTCTTGCAGTGCAGCACGATCCGCTTGTCCTGCGGCAGCGAGGACAGCGCGGTGCCCATCAGGAACTCGTTCTTCGGGATGAGCTTCGCGCCGGGGATGGACACGATCTCGTACTCGTTGGGCTCGCGGACGTCGATGATCTCGATGTTCTCGCCGTCGTCGATCCACTCCTTGAGCTGCTTGGGAGTGATCGTGGAGCCGGCGGCGGCCTGCTGAGCCTCCTCGGAGACCACGCCGCAGAACGCCTCGTAGTCGATGAGCTCGGTGACCGTCGGGTTGTCGCCGCACACCGCGCAGTCCGGGTCCTTGCGGACCTTGACCTGGCGGTACTGCATCTCCAGGGCGTCGTAGATCATCAGCCGGCCGACCAGCGGGTCGCCGATGCCGGCCAGCAGCTTGATCGCCTCGTTGACCTGGATGGCGCCGATGGAGGCGCACAGCACGCCGAGGACGCCGCCCTCGGCGCAGGACGGGACCATGCCCGGCGGCGGGGGCTCCGGGTACAGGCAGCGGTAGCAGGGGCCGTGCTCGGACCAGAAGACGGACGCCTGGCCGTCGAACCGGTAGATCGAGCCCCACACGTACGGCTTGTTCAGCAGCACGCAGGCGTCGTTGACCAGGTAGCGGGTGGCGAAGTTGTCGGTGCCGTCGACGATCAGGTCGTACTGGGCGAAGATCTCCATCACGTTGTCGGCCTCGAGCCGCTCCTCGTGAAGGATCACGTCCACGTACGGGTTGATGCCCTTGACGGTGTCCCGGGCGGACTCGGCCTTGGAGCGGCCGATGTCGGCCTGGCTGTGGATGATCTGGCGCTGCAGGTTGGACTCGTCGACCTCGTCGAACTCCACGATGCCGAGCGTGCCCACGCCCGCCGCGGCCAGGTACATCAGGGCCGGCGAGCCGAGGCCGCCGGCGCCGACACACAGCACCTTGGCGTTCTTCAGCCGCTTCTGCCCGTCCATGCCCACATCGGGGATGATCAGGTGACGCGAGTACCTGCGGACCTCGTCAACGGTGAGCTCGTCGGCCGGCTCGACCAGGGGTGGCAGCGACACAGGGACCTCAGCAATAGGGTTGGTCGGTCATCAGACAGGACACGCACGAGCCGGCCCGGAGGCCGGTACGTACACGCTGTTCCTGCAACACTGCCACGCCGGTCTTCATTCCAAGACACCCGGTCCGAGGACCGAGACATCTCCCGGCCACATGGTGGGCGTGTGACCGCGGCCACACCCGACCGCCCGCGGTCACCGCACCCTTCGTGCCGCTTCGTGCCAGTATCCGGGCAGGCCGGCCCAGGGGTCGGCGCCGTCCAGGTCGGTGCGGTCGGTCATGCACACCGTTCCGGCGCCCTGCCAGCGGGCGATCCGCAGCGCCTCGTCGAGATGGGCCGCGGACAGGCCGTGCACCAGGTGCGCGAACCGGGACGCCGGGTAGCCGGCCGACCACTCCGGCGCCTCCGACCAGCGGTAACGCGTCCAGGGCCCGTTGAAGACCACCAGCTGGTCGGCGATCTCCAGATAGCCGGGGTAGGGGTACGTGCCGGGTGCCAGCACGATCTGCGCGCGGTACCGGGCGTCGCGGGACGCGTGCCCGCCGGCCGAGGCGGGGCCGCCGCCCGGCGCGGGGGCGTCGTCCGAGGTGGGGGCGTCGCCGGTCGCGGGGTCGTCGTGGCCGTGCCGGCGCTCCCGCTCCTGGTCGAGCAGCGCCCGCAGCGTGGTCACGACCCGGCGGCACTCGGCGGTCTCGGAGCGCATCGTGGGCGCGCGGTCCAGGTAGAAGCCGTCGACCTGGTACCAGTCGAGGTAGTGCGAGGCGTCGGAAACCAGCTGCCCGAAGGGGCGGTTGCCGTGGGAGCAGTCCAGCAGTCCGAGGACCGGGACGCCGTTCTCACGGACGCGGGCCAGCGCTTCGGTGTAGAGCGGGTCGCTGCGGGTGCCGGGCCCGCGCGCCACGTCGAACGCCACCCAGTGCAGCGGGGTGCCGGGCCGGGCCAGCTCGGCCCACTCGGCGGGCGCGACGAGCGGATGGGCGAAGGCCGGCACGCCGAAGCCGGTGCCCGCGTCCAGCAGCGGGGTGCCGGCCGCACGGCCCGCACGGTGGGCGCGGGACGGGATCAGACGCGGCATGCCGCCTCCATCCACACGTCGGCGAGCGACTCCTCCAGGCCGATCCGGGGCCGCCAGCCGAGCCGGTCCCGCGCGGTGCGCACGTCCGCCTGCTGCCACAGCCCGCAGCCGTCGGGGTACGGCGGCTGCACCGGCTGCGTGTGCGCGTCGTCCATCTCGTGCAGCACGCCGTCGAAGCCCGCGACGTGTGCGAGGGCCGCGGCCATGTCCCGCATCCGCACGGCCCGCCCGCTGCCGATGTTCACCACGCCCTGCGCGGCCGACAGCGACGCGGCGTGCACCGCGCGGGCCACGTCCCGCACGTCGACGAAGTCGCGCTGCACGGCGAGCCCGCCGAGCTTCAGCTCGCCGTCGCCGTTCTGCATCGCCCGGCGCAGCGCCTCGGCGACCCGTCCCAGCGGCGCGCCCGTCGGGGTGCCGGGCCCGACCGGCGAGAACACCCGCAGCACCACCGCGTCCAGGCCCGAGCCGAGCACCAGCTCGGTCGCGGCCAGCTTGCTCACGCCGTACGGGCCGCCGGGCCGCGGCGCGGCGTCCTCGCCGGTGGACGCGCCGACCGGCGACGGGCCGTACTCCGAGCCGCAGCCGACCTGTACCAGGCGCGCGCCGATCGCGCTGCGGCGCAGCGCCTCGCAGACGGTGGCGACCGCGACGATGTTCTGCCGGGTCAGGTCGCGGGCGTTGCCCCGGGTGGAGCCGGCGCAGTTGATGACGACGCCCGGGTGCACGGCGTCCAGGAAGCGGGCCAGGACGCCGGGGGCGCCCGAGGACAGGTCGAACCGGACGTCGGCGTCGTCGCTCCTGCCCAGCGCGGTGAGCTGGACGGCGGGGTCGGCGAGCAGGCGCTCCGCGACATGGCGTCCGAGGAAGCCGTCGGCTCCCAGCAGCAGCGCTCTCATCGGCTGCCTCCCGGTGTGCGGTGCGCGCCGGGGGCGCGCCGTGCGGTCGGTGTCCAGTGCGTGGTCAAGGGTCGTTCTCCTGGTGTGGGCGTACGTCGCGTACGCGTGTACGGAAGTCAGGTCGGTCGGTGGGCGGCGGCGCGCGGCAGGACGCGGAACGCCTGCACGACGGCGGCAGCGGCAGCGGCACCGCAGACCAGGGCGTGCACGGTGCCGTGCGAGCCGCCGAGCCCGAGGGCGGTCGCCAGCCGGTACGGGACCTCGGCGAGGCAGGCCGCGGCGAGCACGGCCGCGGCGGCGGCCGCCCGCCCGTGCAGGGCCAGCAGCCGCGTGCTGAACAGCAGCAGCCCGAGCGCGGCGGGCGCGGCCACCGGTCCGGCCGCGGCGAGCAGCGCGACCAGGACGGCGGCGTAGCCGGCGAGGGCGGCGGCCAGCCGCGGGCGGACCGCGTCGGCGAAGTCGTCCAGGCCGTGGCTGGGGACGAGCTGGGCGCGGGCCCTGACCGCGAACCAGTGCGCGCAGTACGCCGCGGGCACCAGGCTCGCGGCCAGGCCGGGCGCCGTCGGGGAGGTGAGGGCCAGCAGGCCTACGGCCCACAGAGCCGCCGTCCGGCCGGGGGCGTGCAACGGGCCGCGGCGCAGCACCGCGTACGCGGCGAGGACGGTGAGGGCGGTGACGGCCTCGGCGGGCAGGAAGCGGGCCGCCACGGCGCAGACCAGGCCGGGCAGCAGGTAGCGGGCGGCGGCGGCCGGGCTGAGCCAGGCGCCCTCCCGCTCGCGAGGCGCCGCCTCGGCGACCTGGCCGGCCCGCGGCACCCGCGCGTACAGCTCCTCGGCGAGGCCGAACACGTCCCGGTGCCGCAGCCGCCGGGCGTCCACGTCGGTGACGCCGTGGGCCTCCAGACCGGCCGCGATCTCCCACACGTCCACGGCCCCCGCGATCAGGGCCTGATGCCGGTGCATCACCTGCCGCACAGGATCAGCCGGCCCCCGACGCCGCATCGGCGTTACACCACTCCGACCCTGCTGAGTCCCCGAACCCCCCTCCACCCGAGCGCTCTTGCCCGATTCGGCTCTGGAGTGCGCTACTTCGGCCCCCAAGCCCGGGGTCGCCCCGGACGCGGCGTCGTCGGTCGCCTTACCAGGCGAGGGAACGGTGACGGGGGCTGCCGCCGAACTCCCCTCGGCCTGCGAGTCCCCCGCGCCCAACGGGGCGGCCCCGACCGACCTGCCCGGAGCGGCCGCGGACTCATGGATCGCGGTCGGCCGCCCCGGCGAGGGAAGGGAAACGGTTCCGGCCGCCGAACTACCCTCGGATCGCGGCGCCTTGACGCCCTGGACTGCGGCCTGCGGCTCCGTCTCGCTCAAAGAGCCGACTTCGGCCGACCTGCCCGGGGCGGGCGCGGACGCGACGTCCGCGGTCGGCTTCTCAGCCGGAGAAACGGTGACAGTGCTGGCCGCCGAACGCCCGTCGGGCTGCGACTCCTTGACGGTCTCAGCCGCGGCCCGCGACTCCCCCCCGCCGGAAGAACCGCCTTCGAACGACCCTCCCTCCAGCGCGGACTCACGGATCGCGGTCGACCGCCCCGGCGAGGGAAGGGAAACGGTGTCGGCCGCCGAAGTCCCCTCGGAGTGCGGCGCCTTGAC
>WRCZ01000199.1 GCA_009783685.1 Actinomycetes bacterium | reverse complement strand
CGAACGCGCAGGGCAGACAGAGGACTGACGCACGAGCTCCCGGAGTGGCCGGCCGAGGAACGAGGCCGTCCGCGAAGGGAGCGAGCAGGAAGACCGACCGGGAGACCGGCCGGGAAAGGCCGGGAAAGGGTGGGGACCGGCGGCGTGAGCGTCGTCTCACTCGGCGGTTGGCACCGCCTTTGAGGTGCACAGGTGCAGCGGATGGGGCGTACCGTGTGGGGTGCACACAATTCCGCCAGCACGCCCAACTCCGGGCGTCGCTGTGTCGAACACCAGTCGAACACCAAGGAGACGGTGCAGTGACCGGGATCAAGACGACCGGTGAGAAGAAGCTGATGCTCTTCTCCGGCCGCGCCCACCCCGATCTGGCGGAGGCGGTGGCACACCAACTCGGTGTGGACCTCGTTCCGACCCGCGCTTTCGACTTCGCCAACGGCGAGATCTACGTGCGGTTCGAGGAGTCGGCCCGCGGCGCCGACTGCTTCCTCATCCAGAGCCACACCAGCCCGATCAACCAGTGGATCATGGAGCAGCTGATCATGCTCGATGCTCTGAAGCGGGCTTCCGCGCGGAGCATCACGGTGATCGTGCCGTTCTACGGCTACGCCCGGCAGGACAAGAAGCACCGCGGCCGCGAGCCGATCTCGGCCCGCCTGGTGGCCGACCTGTTCAAGACCGCGGGCGCCGACCGGATCCTCACCGTCGACCTGCACACCGACCAGATCCAGGGCTTCTTCGACGGCCCGGTGGACCACCTGTTCGCGCTGCCGGTGCTGGCCGACTACGTGGGCTCCAAGGTCGACCGCTCCAAGCTGACGATCGTCTCGCCGGACGCGGGCCGGGTGCGGGTCGCCGACCGCTGGTGCGACCGGCTCGGCGCGCCGCTGGCCATCGTGCACAAGCGCCGCGACCCGAACATCGCCAACGAGGTGAAGGTCCACGAGGTCGTCGGTGACGTCAAGGGCCGGGTCTGCGTGCTGGTCGACGACATGATCGACACCGGTGGCACGATCTGCGCCGCCGCCGACGCGCTGTTCGCCAACGGCGCCGAGGACGTCATCGTGACCGCCACCCACGGTGTGCTCTCCGGCCCGGCCGCGGACCGGCTGAAGAACTCGCGGGTCAGCGAGTTCGTGCTCACCGACACGCTGCCGACGCCCAACCAGCTCAACCTCGACAAGATCAAGGTGCTGTCGATGGCGCCGACGATCGCCAACGCGGTCCGCGAGGTGTTCGAGGACGGCTCGGTGACCAGCCTGTTCGAGGACGGTCACTGATCCGCACGGCCCCTGAGGGCTGATCGATTTCGTCCGGGGCCTCCCTGCCGGTTACGCTGTCCGCGTTGCTCGGCGAGGGAGGCCCCGGACGCTTGTCCGGACCCCGGTCCTCCGTTATCGACGCGCTCCTCGCAGGAGAACGGCCTGTCGTGGGTCGGGCGACCGAATGTTTCCCGCACCGTTCCCCCGCTACGAGGAGTTGAGCATCATGGCCGAGGTCAAGATCATCGCCCAGGCGCGTACCGAGTTCGGCAAGGGCGCCGCCCGCCGCGTGCGCCGCGCCAACCAGGTCCCCGCCGTCATCTACGGTCACGGCGCCGACCCGAAGCACGTCTCCGTCCCCGGCCACGAGTTCCTGCTCGCGCTGCGCACCCCGAACGTGCTGATCTCCCTGGAGATCGACGGCAAGTCCGAGCTGGTCATCCCCAAGGCCGTGCAGCGCGACCCGCTGAAGGGCTTCCTGGAGCACGTCGACCTGCTGTCGGTCAAGCGCGGCGAGAAGGTCACCGTCGAGATCCCGGTCGCCACCGAGGGCGAGCTGGCCCCGGGCGGCAACCTGCTGGAGCACGTGCTCAACACGCTGTCGGTCGAGGCCGAGGCGACCCACATCCCCGAGGGCTTCACCGTCTCCGTCGAGGGCCTGGAGGCCGGCGCCTCCATCCTCGCCAAGGACGTCGTGCTGCCCAAGGGCGTCACCCTCGCGATCGACGAGGACGCCGTCGTCATCCAGGTCGTGACCGCTCAGGTCGAGGCCGAGGAGACCGAGGAGGAGGGCGCCGAGGGCGAGGAGGCCCCCGCCGTCGCCGCCGAGGCCGGCGAAGCCGCCGAGGCCTGATCCTCCCGGTCCCGCCTGTTCCACCGCTGCGACGCAGCCGCCGTCCGCCGTCGTACCCTCCTGGGGTGCGGCGGCGGCCGCATGTCCGAGACGGAGAGACGGATGAGCACCCCCAGCAGCATGGCAGGGCCCTGGTTGGTCGTGGGCCTGGGCAACCCCGGGCCCGAGTACGCGGGCAACCGGCACAACATCGGCTTCATGGTCGCCGACCTGCTCGCCGAGCGGATCGGCGGCGCGTTCAAGCGCTCGGGCAAGGCGCAGGCGCAGGTGCTGGAGGGCCGGATCGGCCCGCCCGGGCCGGCGAGCCGGCGCGTGGTGCTGGCCAAGCCGATGTCGTACATGAACCTGTCGGGCGGCCCGGTCACCGCCCTCAAGGACTTCTACAAGGTGCCGACCGAGCAGATCATCGCCGTCCACGACGAGCTGGACATCGACTACGGCACGCTGCGGCTCAAGCTCGGCGGCGGGGACAACGGCCACAACGGGCTGAAGTCGATCACCAAGTCGCTGGGCGCGAACTACCTGCGGGTGCGGGCCGGCATCGGCCGCCCGCCGGGCCGGATGGACGTGGCCGCGTTCGTGCTCAAGGACTTCTCCTCGGCCGAGCGCAAGGAGCTGGACTGGTTCGTGGACCGGGCGGCCGACGCGGTCGAGGCGCTCGTCTCCGAGGGCCTGGAGCGGGCGCAGAGCACGTACAACAGCTGAACCGGTCATGACCCGCCGCGGGTTGACCGAACGGCAGGCCATGGCCAAAGATCGCCCGCATGGTCAAAAGGAGCCGTTCACGCCGGGCCGCAGAAGGAGCCTGGGGACTGGTACTGCTGGCCCGGGTGCTGGGGCTCGGCGTGCTCGCCGCGCTGATCCTCGCCTCGGGCGCGTGGGCCTCGTGGCGGACGGCGCAGCACGTGATGCTCACCAAGGGCCGCGAGCACGGCACCGTGACGCTGGCCGCCTGCGGCGATTCCACCTGCACCGGCCCGTTCGCCCCCTCCGGGAGCGCGACGGCCCGCTCCAAGGTGACGATCAGCCTGCCGATCCGCCACCAGGTCGGCGACAAGGTGCCGGCGGTGATCAAGCCGGGCACCGACACCGCGGTGCGGGCCGGGTTCGGCGGGCTGCTGTTCGCCTGGGTGCCGCTGGGCGGGTCGCTGCTGCTGGCCGCGGTCGTGGTCGGCGGCGGGCTGCGGATGCCGCGCAGCGCGTGGACGCTGGCCGCCGCCGGGGCCGCGCTGCTGGGCGGCGCGTTCCTGACCTTGTAGCGGCGGCCGGAGGTCAGGGCGGCGCGGTCGGCGGTCAGGGCAGTGGCGACAGCGGCAGCGGCGGCAGCAGCAGTGGCAGCGGTGGGGCCCGGCGGCCCGGGCCCCACCGGCCGTCAGGACTCCGGCGGCGCCATGGCGATCGGCTCCAGGAACTCCAGCCGGTTGCCGACCGGGTCCTGGGAGTAGAAGCGCAGGTGCCCCGGCAGGTCGTAGTCCCAGACCACCGACGCGCCCCGGCCCTGGAGTTGCTTGGCGAAGCCGTGGATGTCGCTGACCCGCAGGCCCGGGTGGGCCTTGCGGGCCGGCCGGAAGTCCTCCTCGATGCCCAGGTGCAGCACCGCGGAGCCGGCGCCGAACCAGCAGCCGCCGCGGCCGGCGAGCACCGGCGGCTTGGTCAGCTCGGCCATCCCCAGCACCCCGGTGTAGAAGGCGCGCAGCTCCGGTTCGCTGCCGGGCGGCGCCGCGAGCTGGACGTGGTCGACGGCGCCGATCATGCGCGGGCCCCCTCGGCGGTGCGGGCGACGGCGAAGATCCGGCGGAAGGGGAAGACGGTGCCGTGCGGGCCCGCCGGATACTCCTTGCGCAGCAGGTCGCGGTACTGGCCGACGAACTCCTCCTGCGCGGCCGGGTCCCCCTCCAGGGCCGTCAGCACCGGCCGCAGCGCGGTGCCCTTGGTCCAGTCGAGCACCGGGTCCTCGCCCTGCAGCAGCTGCACGTACGTGGTCTCCCAGACGTCGACGACCTCGCAGCCCAGCTCGGTGAGGCGCTCCAGGTAGTCGGCGGGGCCGAGGATGTGCACGTAGCGGCGGCCGTGCCCGTCGAGCCGGGTGCGCCAGCGGGGGCTGTCGCACAGCTCGGCGAGCAGCGCGTGGCTGGGCGCGGTGAAGTTGCCGGGGACCTGGAAGGCGAGGGTGCCGCCGGGCGCGGTGCGGTCGAGCCAGGCGGGGAAGCGGTCGGCGTGATCGGGCACCCACTGCAGGGCGGCGTTGGACACGATCAGGTCGAAGGTCTCCTCCGGGGTCCACTCGGCCGCGTCGGCGCGCCGGAAGTCGAGGGTGCCGCCGCCTGCGGTCGGGCCCGCGTAGTGCTCGGCGGCGGCGAGCATCTCCCGCGAGCTGTCGTAGCCGGTGATCCGGGCGCCGGGCCAGCGGTCGGCGAGCAGTGCGGTGACGTTGCCCGGGCCGCAGCCGATGTCGGCTATCCGCGGCGTGCCGCCGCCGGGCAGGTCGGTGATGCGGGTGAGCAGGTCGAGAAAGGGGCGGGTGCGGTGGGTGGAGTGCCGGAGATACTGTTGCGGATCCCACGTTGGAGCTGCTTGCATCGTTCGTACTCCCTGGGGTGGTTCGAAGCCGCCGGCCGCAGCGGAAGCAGGCCCGCCGGATGCGCGGCCCGCTGATTCCAGGCTCCACCGCCAGGTATCTTGATGTCAAGAGACTTCATATCGACAGACCTATTACACTGAACCCCATGGAGGACGAGGTCGACCGGCTGGTCGCTGCATGGCGCCGCGAGCGCCCCGACCTCGACGTGGAACCGCTTGAGGTGCTCAGCCGGGTCAGCCGGCTCGCCCGGCACCTGGACCGGGCCCGGCGGCTGGCGTTCGCCGAGCACAGCCTGGAGCCATGGGAGTTCGACGTCCTGACGTCGCTGCGCCGCGCGGGCGCGCCCTACCAGCTGTCCCCGGGACAGCTGCTCACCCAGACGCTGGTGACCTCGGGCACCATGACCAACCGCATCGACAGGCTGGCGAAGAAGGGCCTGGTCGAGCGGCTGCCGGACCCCAGCGACCGGCGCGGGGTGCTGGTCCGGCTGACCGGCGAGGGCCGGGACCGCGCCGACCAGGCGCTGGCCGGCCTGCTCGCCCAGGAGCGGGCCATCCTGGGCGATCTGAGCGACCGCCAGCGCACCGAACTGGCCGGGCTGCTACGACAGCTGACCGCGCCGTTCGACAACGTCCCCGGCTGACGGGACGAGTTCCACCGGTCCGACGCCGGCCCTGCGGGCCAGCGCGACCGCGGCGAGCGTGGAGTGCACGCCCAGCTTGCCCAGCACGTTCTGCATGTGGGTGCGGACGGTGTGCGGGGACAGGAACAGCCGCTCGGCGACCGCCTTGCGGCCGAGGCCGGCCACCATGCAGCGCAGCACCTCCTGCTCGCGCGGGGTCAGCGACTCCACCAGCCGCTCGCTCTCGGTGCGGTTGCGCCGGGCCGCGGTCAACTCCCGCAGCACGCCGGTCAGCAGGGCCGGCGGCAGATGGGTCTCGTCGCGCAGCACCCCGCGCACCACGGCCAGCAGCCGCGACAGCGAGCAGTCCTTGGCCACCCAGCCGGACGCGCCGGCCTGGAGCGCACGGGCGGCGCGCAGCGGGTCGTCCCGCTCGGCCAGTACCACCGTGCGGGTGCCCGGGTGCTCGGCACGGACCCGCTCCACCAGCGCCAGACCGTCCATGACGGGGTCGCGCGGTTCCAGCGGCCGGGTGCCGGCCGGCACCGCGGCCAGCGTCACCGGCGGGCGCGGTCCCGCGCCCAGGTCGGCGTCGACCAGCAGGACGTCGTAGCGGCGGTTGTCGGCCACGGCCCGGTCCAGGCAGCGCTGGGCGGCGGGACCGCTGCCCGCGGCGGACACGTCGACGTCGGGTTCGGCCGCGAGAGCGGCCGCCAGCGACTCGGCGAAGATGCGGTGGTCGTCGACGACGAGAACGCGGATTCTTCCCACGGAACACCACTTTCCCGGTACAGGGCATCCCCCAGTGGCGGTGGGGCGCCGCTCGCGTGGGATCCGGCACCCGGACCTGGACCGCCGTCCCGGTCCGGGTGCCGAACCCCGTGCGTCTCGCCCCCTGATGAGCACCGGCCCCCACCGGCGCTGTGGGAAAAGAGTAGGGGTTCGGCGGCGATAAGGAACCGTCTTGCCGGAAGTTACCGGCCTGTTCTTCCACGATTCGCCAGTGGTCTGGACCTCTGAGGCGCCCCCGGAGCAGCGGAAAGGATCACCACAGCCGGCGGGCGCCGGGTCCGGGAACGGTGGCGAACTGCCGGACCTGCGGCAGCGCGGCGGCCACCGCCGCACCGACCGCGGCCTCGTCCGCCGCCTCCACCAGCACGATCGCCGAGCCGCCGAAACCGCCGCCGGTCATCCGGGCGCCGAGCGCGCCCGCGGCCAGCGCGGCCTCGACCACCAGGTCGAGTTCGGGGCAGGAGACCTGGAAGTCGTCGCGCAGCGAGACGTGCCCGGCGGTCAGTACCGGGCCGATCTCGCGGGTGCGGCCCGCGTCGAGCAGCGCCAGCACCTCCTCCACGCGCTGGTTCTCGGTGACCACGTGCCGGGTCAGCCGGCGCAGCCGGTCGTCCGGCAGCGCGTCCAGGGCCGCCTGCAGCCCGTCGTAGGCCACGTCCCGCAGCGCGGGCACGCCGAGCACCTCGGCCGCGGCCTCGCAGCCGGCCCGCAGCTTCCCGTAGGCGCCGTCGGCGTGCGCGTGCTTGACCCGGGTGTCGCACACCAGCAGCCGCAGGCCCTCGGCCGCCAGGTCGAACGGCACCTGGCGCTGCGCGAGCCCGCGCACGTCCAGGTGGAGCGCGTGGCCCTCGGTGCAGCACGCGGACGCGGTCTGGTCCATGACGCCGACCGGCGCGCCCACATAGGTGTTCTCCGAGGACTGGCAGAGCAGCGCCAGCTCCTGGCGGGACAGCCCCTGCACGCCGTGCAGTTCGGTCAGCGCCAGCGCGGTGACGACCTGCAGCGCCGCCGACGAGGACAGGCCGCCGCCGACCGGGACGGTGCTGTCGTAGTGGATGTCCGCGCCGCCGATCGCGTGCCCGGCCTGGCGCAGCGTCCACAGCACCGCGGCGGGGTAGCGGGCCCAGCCCTCGGTGGTGCCGGGGGCCAGGTCGGCTACGGGAAGCTCGACGACCCCGCCGTCCATGTCCGCCGAGTGCAGCCGCAGCAGCCCGTCGTCGCGGCGGGCGACCGCCGCGCGGGTGGTGTGCGGCAGCGCGAACGGCATGACGAGGCCGTCGTTGTAGTCGGTGTGCTCGCCGATCAGGTTGACCCTGCCCGGTGCCGCCCAGGCGCCCTCGGGGGCCCGCCCGAAGACGTTCTTGAACGCGATCTCGAACGCGGCGTCGGTCATGCTGCGCCGTCCTCCCCTGCTGAAGTGGCGAAGTTCCATGCGTCGCGGATGATCTCCACGAGGTCGGTGCGGCGCGGCTGCCAGCCCAGGCGCTGCCGGGCGCGGTCCGCGGAGGCCACCAGGACGGCGGGGTCGCCGGCGCGGCGCGGCTCGACGTTCGCCGGGATCGGGTGGCCGGTGACCTCGCGCGCGGCCTCCACGACCTGGCGGACGGAGAAGCCGTTGCCGTTGCCGAGGTTGCAGATCAGGTGCTCGCCGGCCGGCGCCTTGTCCAGGGCGAGCAGATGGGCCTCGGCCAGGTCCGCGACATGGATGTAGTCGCGCAGGCAGGTGCCGTCGGGCGTCGGGTAGTCGTCGCCGAAGATCGACACCGACGCGCGGCGCCCCTGGGCGACCTGGAGGATCAGCGGGATCAGGTGCGACTCGGGGTCGTGCCGCTCGCCGTACCGGCCGTACGCGCCGGCCACGTTGAAGTAGCGCAGCGAGACCGCGGACAGCCCGTGGGCGGCGCACTCGGAGGAGATCATGTGGTCCACGGCGAGCTTGGTCGCGCCGTAGGGGTTGGTGGGCGCGGTGCGCGCGGTCTCGGTGATCGGCACCTGGTCCGGCTCGCCGTAGGTGGCGGCGGTGGACGAGAAGACCAGGGTGCGCACCCCGGACTCCCGCATGGCGGCGAGCAGTTCGAGGGTGCCGGCGACGTTGTTCCGCCAGTACTTCTCCGGGTTCGCGACCGACTCGCCGACCTGCGACGAGGCGGCGAAGTGCAGCACCGCGTCGTAGGAGCCGTCGAGTACCTTCGCGGCGTCCTGGATCCGGCCCTCGACGAAGCGGGCGCCCTCGGGGACGCCGGCCTTGAAGCCCGTGGACAGGTCGTCGAGGACGGTCACCTGGTGGCCGGCCTCCAGCAGGTGGGCGGCGACCACGCCGCCGACGTAACCGGCGCCGCCGGTGACCAGGAGCTTCTTGTGGGCGGTGCTCAATTGCTCGCTACCTCTCGCAGTCGCTGGGCCGCGGACTCCGGCGGCACGTCGTTGACGAAGGCGCTCATGCCCGATTCCGAGCCCGCGAGGAACTTCAGCTTGCCCGACGTCCGGCGGATGGTGAAAAGTTCCAGGTGGAGAGCGAAGTCACGGCGGTCGGCCGCGGTGAACGGGGCCTGGTGCCAGCCGGAGATGTACGGCGTGGGCGGCTGGCCCTCGCCGAAGATCCGGTCGAAGCGGCGCAGCAGCTCCAGGTAGATCCCGGGGAACTCGGCCCGCGCGTCCTCGTCCAGGCCCAGCAGGTCCGGCACCCGGCGCTTGGGGTACAGGTGCACCTCGTACGGCCAGTGGGCGGCGTACGGGACGAAGGCGGTCCAGTGCTCGCCCTCCAGCACGATCCGGCGGCCGTCGGCCCGCTCGTCGGCGACCACGTCGTCGAAGAGGTTGCGGCCGGTGCGCTCCCGGTACTCGGCGGCGTTGCGCAGCATCAGGGCGGTGCGCGGGGTGGTGAACGGGTAGCCGTAGATCTGGCCGTGCGGGTGGCCGAGGGTGACCCCGATCTCCGCGCCGCGGTTCTCGAACGGGTAGACCTGCTCCACGCCCGGCAGCTGGGACAGGTCCTGGGTGCGGTCGGTCCACACGTCGAGCACCAGCCGGGCGCCGGCCGGGCTGAGCGAGGCGAACGACGCGTCGTGGTCGGAGGTGAAGCAGACCACCTCGCAGCGGCCCTTGTCCCCGGTCAGCGACGGGAAGCGGTTCTCGAAGACCGCCACCTCGTAGTCCGGCGCCGGGATCTCGCTGAGCCGGCCGTCGCGGGACGGGCACAGCGGGCACTGGTCGGCCGGCGGGTGGTACGTGCGGCCCTGCCGGTGCGACGCGATGGCGACGGTGTCGCCGAGCAGCCGGTCGGCACGCAGGTCCGAGTCGGTGGAGACGGGTTCGAGCGGGCGCAGGTCGACGGCATCGCGGACCACCGCGTCGGCGGAGTCGTAGTAGATCAGCTCTCGACCGTCGGCCAGCCGAGTCGTCGTCTTCTTCACCCTACGGCACCTCACACCCTGCGCACTCAACAGAACCGCACACAATGAATCACAACAGAACAGATGAGTCAATGCGCGGGGCAGCACGAAGTTCATAGCGGCCAGAGACGCTCATGGGAAGCCCGGTACGGGCACAAACAAACAAAGCCGAACAGCCGTCGAACAGCGTCCTGATGAGCCGCGCCGAGGTCCCGCCCGGCGGGGGCGGCCGCGGCTCCCGGCTCGGGGCCGGCTCGGCTGCCCGCCCGGCTTCAGGCCCGGCTGCGAGCTCGGCTGCGAGCCCGGGTTCGGATTCGGGTCGGTCGGGTTCCAGGCCAGGCTACGCCCGGTCGGCCGCCGCCCGGTCCAGCAGTCCGGTGCGGGCCGCGAGG